>JAZONU010000067.1:0-4017 GCA_045654605.1 Candidatus Caccoplasma sp.
TTGTAAACCTCTCTTATGGCACTCCTCAATTGCAAAAGCAAGAGGATCGTATAAGGGTTTCTTGCCTCTTGTGCCTGTCATAACAGCATTGTATGGTTCAATATCTGAATTGTATAAAACATCGCTTCTCAAACGTGCTTGAAAAAATACGGTGTTCATATTCAACTCAACCACCATATCTAATATTTTGCATAGGTCTGCTTTCTGTTTCTCTGCACCCTTCAAATCAGTGGCTGGTTTATTGGGCCAATCCAAACCATAATTAGTTGTTAACCAAATAGCACGTATCTCATTTTTTGGATTTTCTGCTAAGGTGTTTAACGAAATGAATAGGATAAAAAATAATGCTAAATAATATCTTAAAAAGATGTTTCTCATTAGTTTGAAATTTATATTGCGAAGATACAACTTTTTTTGCAAAAAATATTGTTTTTTCAAAAACACAATATTAATTTTACACAGATTATAAAGGCCTGTATTAAGCCCTTGAAAAGAAACTTAATTAATAATATATTAACATTATGGCAAAAAACAGATTAGTAGGAGATTATCCTGTAATTGGTATCCGCCCCACAATTGACGGACGTAGAGGAGAACTTAAAGTAAGAGAATCGCTTGAAGAGCAAACAATGAACATGGCTAAATCAGCAGCCAAATTGTTTGAAGAGAATTTGCGTTATAGCAATGGAGACCCTGTAAAAGTTGTGATAGCAGATACTACTATAGGACGAGTAGGAGAAGCAGCTGCTTGTGCAGAGAAGTTTAAAAAAGCAGGTGTAGATATTACACTTACTGTAACTCCATGTTGGTGCTATGGTGCAGAGACTATGGATATGGATCCCTTAACAATTAAAGGAGTATGGGGTTTTAACGGAACAGAGCGTCCAGGAGCAGTATATCTTGCATCAGTATTGGCAACACACACTCAAAAAGGTCGTCCTGCATTTGGAATTTACGGACACGATGTACAAAATGCTGATGACACTGAGATTCCAGAAGATGTTAAAGAGAAACTATTACGCTTTGGACGTGCAGCAGTGGCTGTAGCGTCAATGCGTGGAAAATCATATTTGCAAATTGGTTCAATTTGTATGGGTATTGGAGGCTCAATCATTGATCCAGAATTTATCGAGGAGTATCTTGGAATGCGTGTAGAGTCAGTTGACGAGGTTGAGGTAATTCGTCGAATGGAACGTGGCATTTACAATAAAGAGGAGTTCGAAAAAGCATTGGCTTGGACAAAAGCTAAATGTATCGAAGGCTTCGATAAAAACCCAGAGAACCTACAAAAAACTCGCGAAGAGAAAGATGCAGACTGGGAGTTTGTAGTTAAGATGATGGTTATCATCAAAGACCTTATGAACGGTAATGAAAATCTTCCAGAGGGATGCGAAGAGGAGAAAGTTGGACATAATGCAATTGCAGCAGGATTCCAAGGACAACGTCAATGGACCGACTTCTATCCAAACTGCGACTTCCCTGAGGCTCTTTTGAATACTTCATTCGACTGGGAAGGAGCTCGCGAGCCATACATATTGGCAACTGAAAACGACGTATTGAACGGAATTGGTATGTTGTTCATGAAACTTCTTACTAACCGTGCACAAATATTTGCCGATGTTCGTACATACTGGAGTCCTGAGGCAATCAAAAAAGCAACAGGATACGATGTTGAGGGCAGAGCAAAAGATTCAGATGGTATCATCCACTTGATTAACTCTGGAGCAGCATGTCTTGACGCATGTGGAATGGCAAAAGACGAACAAGGTAACCCAATAATGAAAGAGTGGTGGAATGTAACAGAGGAGGATCAAGAGGCTATCTTGAATGCAACTACATGGAACCCTGCTGACTTAGGATACTTCCGTGGAGGAGGTTATTCATCACGCTTCATCACCGAGGAGCAGATGCCTGTAACAATGATTCGTTTGAATCTTGCAAAAGGTCTTGGACCTACAATTCAAATTGCGGAGGGTTGGACAGTAAAACTTCCTAACGAGGTTTCTGATATCCTATGGAAACGTACCGACTACACTTGGCCATGTACATGGTTTGCACCACGTTGCACAGGCGAGGGAGCATTCAAAACAGCATACGATGTTATGAACAATTGGGGAGCTAACCACGGAGCAATCTCTTACGGACACATTGGAGCAGACCTTATTACTCTATGTTCAATGCTTCGTATCCCTGTATCAATGCACAACGTACCTGAAGATAAAATCTTCCGTCCATCAGCATGGAACGCATTTGGAATGGATAAAGAGGGACAAGACTACCGTGCATGTGCAGCATACGGACCAATGTATAAATAATAACATAATAGGTATTAATACAATGTTTGGGGTTGCTTATACAACCCCAAACTTAAAATAAAAAATCATGACAAGAAGATTTGTATTAAACGAAACAGCATATTTCGGAGCAGGATCTCGCGAGGCTATAGCAGAAGAGGTTGCACGCAAAGGATTAAATAAAGCTCTTATAGTAACAGATAGTAGTTTGGTTAAATTTGGCGTTGTTGCAAAAGTGTCTGAGGTATTGGATAAAGCAGGAGTGCCATTTGAAATTTTCGACGAGGTAAAACCAAATCCAACTGTTGCGAACGTAAAAAGCGGATTAAAAGCGTATGCTGAATCAGGTGCTGATTTTATTTTGGCAATAGGTGGTGGTTCATCGATTGATACTGCAAAAGCAATAGGTATCATAACAAACAACCCGGAGTTCTCTGATGTAGTATCGCTTGAGGGAGTAGCACCAACAAAAAAACGTTCTGTACCCATCATTGCAGTTCCAACAACAGCAGGAACAGCAGCAGAGGTAACAATCAACTATGTTATCACTGACGAGGAGAACAAAAAGAAAATGGTATGTGTTGACCCCAACGATATTCCGGTAGTTGCAGTCATTGATGCAGAGTTGATGTACTCTTTGCCAAAAGGATTGACTGCTGCAACAGGTATGGATGCTCTAACTCACGCAATTGAGGGATTAATAACAAAAGGAGCATGGGAGTTGAGCGATATGTTCGAGATTAAAGCAATAGAGATGATTGCTGAGAATTTGCCCATTGCAGTTGAAGAGCCAACAAATGCTAAAGCACGCGAGGCTATGGCACTCGGACAATATGTCGCAGGAATGGCATTCTCAAACGTAGGACTTGGAGTAGTTCACGGAATGGCTCACCCAATGGGAGCAATCTTTGATATACCTCATGGAGTAGCAAATGCAGTGTTGTTGCCAACAGTAATGGAGTATAACAAACCTGCCGCAAAAGAGAAATATGTTGAGATTGCAAAAGCAATGAAGGTGTATAAAGATGGAATGAGTGTTGACGAGGCAGCAGATGCTGCAGTTGAGGCAGTAAAAGCACTATCAATAAAAGTTGGTATTCCACAAACACTTACTGAGTTGGGTATAACTGAAAAAGATATTGACGCATTGGCAGCATCAGCAATTGCCGACGTTTGTACACCAGGTAACCCACGCGATATAGATGAAGCAACAATTAAAGAACTTTATAAGAAAATACTATAATGGATAACAATATAATGGAAGCTCTATATCAAGAGTTTATAAAAGCAGCACATCGAGCAGGAAACGAGCATTTGATGTTGTGTAGCAGTGGTAACATGTCATGGAGAATTGGCGACAAAGTTATGATTTCTGGAACAGGCTCATGGTTGCCAACAATTCAAAAAGAGAAAATTGCTGTGTTGAATTTAGCAGACGGAACAACAGTAAACGGAGTAAAACCATCAATGGAGAATGGATTTCACTTAGGTGTTTTGCGTAACCGTCCTGATGCAAATGTTGTATTGCACTTTCAATCAGAGTATGCAACAACAGTAGCATGTATGAAAAACAAACCAACAAACTTCAATGTAACAGCAGAGGTTCCATGCCACGTAGGAAAAGAGATTCCTGTAATACCTTACTATCGTCCGGGTTCACCAGAGTTGGCACAAGCAGTAGTTGAGGCATTGAAAGATCACGATTCTTGTCTATTGACAAACC
>JAZONU010000068.1:0-5080 GCA_045654605.1 Candidatus Caccoplasma sp.
TTTGTGGAACTCCCGACTGATATTCCTCATAAGATTGCCCTTTACCAAATTCTTCTGGTTCATAAGAATAAACCAACTCTGTTTCTACTACTACTTGATATTGTTTTTTACGCTCTGCGTAAATACTAAATATCGAAGTACTTATAAAAATAGCTAATAACAAAATAATTTTTTTCATAATTTATAAATTTAAATATATTTCCTACTCACTTATCGGCTTTTCGGTTTACTCCGTCTTTATAAAAATTTATAGTTCCTTTATAATGGAGGTAAATACGCACATAAAAAAAACGCGGAACTTTTAGTGTATCTGCTCTCGCGGGGTGTTTGGCGTAACCCTAACCTGCAAATAACTAAAAGCCCACGTATACACGTGAGCATTTTATCGTTATTCTTTCAGGTTGTCTTTAAGTCGCCAAACTTTCGCAAGAGAAAGAATAAAGCTAAAACGCTTTTTCCAATATGTATCTAAAATGTGCGTATCAACTATACGCTAATGTTTCATAGGCAATCTATATTAATTAGTAATTGTATATTCTTGTTATTGCAAAAGTATTAATATTTTTTCATCTAACAAAAGGTTCAATATATTATCTGAGTTATTTGTATTAGAACCTAATTATCTGCGAAGAAAGTCGCATTGATAAAACGACGGTAAGGTAGTCGTAAACGAGGAAGAGGGCGAGGACTGTTTGAGCGTTAGCGAGTTCCGCAGCCCCGAGTTAAGACGTCCACCGTGAGGAAGTTTTATCACCAGCGACGAGTTTTCTTTTGTTTCGTTTTCTTTTGCGGAAAAAGAAAATGAAATAAAATCTAACTCATTCTACTTTTATAATCTTCGTAACCAAATTGTCGAAGGATTGTCGCTGTTCCATCTGCAGCCTCCCATACTATTGCCGGGTGAGACACTCCGTTAAACATTGTTGTTTTAACTGTGGTGTAGTGCATCATATCGCAAAGGATAATGGTATCGCCAATTTGTGGTTCTTTGTCAAAGGCATAGTCTCCCACAAAGTCGCCACTTAGACAAGAGTTTCCGCCTAAACGATATATAGTTTCGCCACTACGAGGAACGTGCGAGCCTACTACCTCGGGGCGATATGGCATCTCCAAACAATCTGGCATATGGCATGCGAACGATACATTTAGCATAAGAGTACGTATTCCTCTGTTCTCAACTATATCAAGGATTGTGGATTTCAAATATCCTGCTCTCCAAGCAAAGGCACTACCAGGCTCCAAAATTATTTGTAGGTTAGGATATTTCTCTTTATAGCGTTGTAACAATAATATAAGGTGTTCGGTATCATATCCTTCCCGAGTCATAAGGTGTCCTCCTCCCATATTCAGCCACTTAATTTGTGGCAACAGATGGCCGAATCGCTCTTCGACCTTCTCTAATACGTTTGCCAACATATATGAGTCGGACTCACAAAGTGTATGGCAATGTAATCCCTCAATACCAGAGGGGAGTTGTTGCATCTTATCGGCAGTTACTCCAAGACGTGAACCGGGAGCACAAGGATTATATAGGTCGGTTTCTACTTGAGAATATTCTGGGTTTATTCTTATTCCGCATGAGATATGACGTTCTGACGCCTCAATTTGTGTGCGGAAATGTTCATATTGTGTTAGCGAATTGAATGTTATATGACTACTACAAGAGAGTATCTCAGGGAACTCCTCATCGCTATATACCGGTGCATAAGTGTGTGCATACGACTTCATCTCCTCAAATGCTAATCTTGCCTCAGCAAGTGAACTTGCAGTTGTATAGGGTATATACTCACGCACTACATCAAAGACTTTCCATAGGGCGAATGCTTTGAATGCCATTATTATATCTACCCCTGCACTATCTTTTACAGAACGTATAAGTGCAAGATTTTTACGAAATTTCTCCTCTTCAAGTACAAATGATGGTGATGGGATCTCTTCTCTTTTCATTTTTTTAATTATTTTATTGGGCTAATTAGCCCAAACTGATAACTGACAACTATCAGCTAATAATAGTATATCGTGCAAATTTAAGCAAAAGTGTCTTTTTGCCTACATTTTTAAATTCAACTTCAATTTTTCTGTTATCTCCTGCTCCTGACAATGATAATACTTCTCCCTCTCCAAAACGGTCATGACGTATGCGTGAACCTACCTGCAGTGTTGCGTCGTTTGTTTTTGACTCAACATCTTTTTTAGGTGATGGAGTAAACATTGCTGAACGCATTGAACGAAGGTTCTGTTTTGGTTCTTCATGCACATGAACAGCTTGCGATACAACTCGCGTTTGGGTATATCCTCCACCAGAATAGCGAGGTTGTATTTGTTGTGTCGTTGCTGTAACCTCTCTAAATTTAGAGTCCCCTGTTGTATCGTATATATATTGGAAATCTAAATCTTTTATAAACCTACTTGGTGGAGAAGCTGTTGTTTGTCCATTACGATAACGCGATGATGCATACGAAAGAGTACATCTCTTTTCGGCTCGTGTTATTGCAACATATAGTAATCTGCGTTCCTCTTCTATCTCACTCATTGACTCCTTACTCATTGATGAGGGGAATAGATCTTCTTCTAATCCAACAATATATATGTTTGCAAACTCCAACCCTTTGGCTGCATGAACAGTCATAAGTGTTACCTTTTCAGTTTCGCTTTCGTCTCCTTTATCTTGATCGGTTGCAAGAGATACCTCTGAAAGGAAATCGCTTATCGTTGCACTCTCTCCACTCTCCTGCTTGTTTTCGCAGAACTCTACTATGCCATTTAATAGTTCTTGAAGGTTCTCTTGTTTACTAATGTTCTCTGGAAGATTATCTACATATACATCAGCAAATATTCCTGTTTTTCGAATAAGCCCCTCTACAAACTCTGCCGCATTCTTCTCTTTTACCTCTTGCTGTAATTCTGTAATAAGCGTTGAGAATGTTTGAAGTTTTGCTTGTGTTCCCGAATTTATTTTAACTCCGTACTCCAACGGAGCAGTAAGTATTGTCCATAAGGTCTGTGCATGAATGGTTGCTGCTTCGCCTATCTTTTTTAAAGTTGTATCGCCTATTCCTCGTGCAGGATAGTTTATTATTCGTTTTAATGCCTCTTCATCTCCAGGATTAAGTACTAATCGGATATAGGCGATTACATCTTTTATCTCTTTTCTCTGATAAAAAGATAATCCTCCATATATGCGATAAGGAATATTGCGTTTACGAAGTGCCTCCTCAAATATTCGTGATTGGGCATTTGTTCGATATAGTATTGCAAAATTATTATATGCTTCGGCATGTCGTAGATGCACCTCGCTGATTGATGTAGCAACCATATAAGCCTCCTCATAATCAGAGTAAGACTTCACGAGTTTTACCTTCTCTCCGCAATCGTTTTTAGAAAATATATGTTTAGGTATCTGCCCCTTATTCTTTGCTATAAGGCTGTTGGCAACATTAACTATCATTTGTGTTGAACGATAGTTCTGCTCCAACTTGAATATTCTACACCCTGCATATTCGTTTTGCAAGTTTAGAATGTTATTGATATTTGCCCCACGGAATGAATATATACTCTGTGCATCGTCTCCAACTACACATAACCTTCCACAACGCTTTACTATCTGCTTTACTATTAAGTGTTGTGCAAAGTTTATATCCTGATACTCATCTACTAATACATATCTGAAAATATCGCCGTAATGTTCAACCACATCGGGATGATCACGAAAAAGGATATTTGTATATAGTAGGATATCGTCAAAGTCCATTGCTCCTGCTCTATGACAGCGTTCACAGTATGCTCGGTAGATATCTTTAGTTGCCGGTCGTTTTGCTCTGAAATCATCTTCAACTATCTCTCTGTTCGAGGCATAAGAATTGGGTGTTATAAGAGCATTTTTTGCTTTTGATATGATTGATGCGATACTTCGAGGTTTGTAAATTTTATCATCGAGTTTCATCTCTTTTATGATAGATGTTATCAAACTGCGAGAATCGGCACTATCATAGATTGTAAAATCGGACGGAAAGCCTAAACGGTTGGCATACGGACGAAGTATTCGTAAAAATATTGAGTGAAATGTTCCTGCCCATATACGCGAAGCTACATCTCCCCCTATCATTGAAGCAATACGCGTCTTCATTTCGTCTGCTGCCTTATTAGTAAAGGTCAATGCCAAAATTGAGTAGGGAGAATACCCCATACTCAACAGATATGCAATCTTATGGGTAAGTACTCGTGTCTTACCCGATCCTGCTCCTGCAATAACAAGAGAGACACCATCGCAATACTCCACAGCACTGCGTTGACTTTCGTTTAAACTATTCAAATCTATTAATTGCATATCATTCTTAACAACTCCATACAAAGGTAAGGAATAAGATTGAGTAAAAAAATAGTTATTAAGAATAATTATTGAACATTCCTGTCTTGTAAAATGTTGTTATAATAAACAAACTTAATACTATGAAATATAAGTTACCTGAATTACAATTTAAGGAAGATGCTCTTGCTCCTGTTATAAGTGCAAAAACTATGAGCCTCCATTATGGAAAACACACAAAAGCCTATTTTGATAATCTAAACAAGCTTATTGTTAATACTCCTCTCTATGGGAAAGATTTAAAAGATATTATTATGACCGAAGAGGGTGCTGTTTTTAACAACGCAGCTCAGGCTTGGAATCACATCTTCTATTTTGAACAATTTACCGGAGAGAGAAATTCAAAGCTACACGGAGATTTAAAGTCTGCAATTGAACGCGATTTTGGTAGCGAAATAGGCTTTAAAGAGAGATTTGTTATGGATGGTATAGGTATATTCGGTTCAGGATGGGTTTGGTTATCAACCGATATTGATGGAAATTTACAAATAGATAAATGCCATAATGCTGATAATCCAATTCTAAAAAAGCGTATTCCTATATTAACTTTCGATGTATGGGAACACGCATATTATCTTGATTATCAAAATAAAAGAGCAGATTTTGTTGACGTATTTCTCGACCATTTGATAAATTGGAAAGAATAAAAAAATAATTCTTGCAAACTAAATCAAAATATATTAAAGATGAGAGTTGCATTAAAGGTCCCATCGT
>JAZONU010000069.1:0-2039 GCA_045654605.1 Candidatus Caccoplasma sp.
TCATTATCGCGTAGGAACATTGCTTTTACTACTAATAGGTAATAGTATAGCGATATGATTGTATTTAATAGTGCAACGAATACTAATATATACATCTCAGTTGTGCCTGTTTCAATTGCTGAATAGAATATGAAGAACTTACTGAAAAATCCTGCAAATGGTGGAATTCCGGCTAATGAGAACATTGCCAACATCATTGCAACACTTAGTTTTGGATTGGTCTTGTATAATCCGTTATAATCTGTGATATTTAATTTTCCACTTGCTCGTTCAATTGCTCCGGCTACCGCAAAGGCTGCTATATTTGAGAATATATATACCAATACGTAGTATAGTAATGATGCTGATCCAAAGTCGTTCGCCGCCATTACTCCTAACATTATATATCCGGCTTGTGATACTGATGAGAATGCCAAGAAGCGTTTGATGTTTTGTTGACGTATTGCAAATAGGTTTCCTATTGTTATGGTCAATATTATGATTATGTATAATACGTTGAACCATACTTCGGGATTATAACCGAATGCTGTCATTAAAGCAACCATTAGTGCGTATGCTGCAGCTCCTTTTGATATTACTGATAGGTATGATGTTACCACGGTTGGTGCTCCTTGATATACATCGGCAGTCCATAGGTGGAAGGGTACTAACGATAGCTTGAAGCCCATTCCTGCAAGGAATAATACTACTGCTAATATTGTTAATGGACTTACTGTAAAATGTATTGCTATGGCATTGTAATATAGGCTTCCTACTGCTCCATAGATGTATGACATTCCTAACAACATTAATGCTGATGAGAATACTGCAAAGAAGAGATATTTTGCTGCTGCTTCATACGAATGTTCTTTGTATTTTTCGATTGCAACTAATGCTGTCATTGGTAAAGATGCGGTCTCTAATCCTATAAAGAATAGTAGGAAGTTTTGTGCCGACATCATAAAATACATTCCTAATAGAGTAATGAGTGTTAATACATAGTACTCTCCTCTTCGTATTTTAATGTCATCATCTTTTACCCAAGATGCTGCTTGTATGAAAACTAAGATTGTTCCTATGTTCAATACTATTTTTGCAACATTGCTCATATTTGTGGTTAAATACATACCACCAAACAGAGATGCCTCTTGTATACCTCCAAATGCAAGGTATAGGGTTTGGATAACAAGCAATGATATTGCTGTTATGGGTAGGTATTTACCTATTTTTGAAGGGGCAAATGTATCGTATATGAATAGGAGTATGACTACTACCATTAATGATAGTTCTGCTCCCATGCCTAAAAATTCTGCGTAACTCATATTAAAAGCTCTTTCTTATTTTTATTATTGTATTATTCTTTCACTTATTACTTTAATGCTTTCGCTTATTAGGTCTGATACCCATAATGGGAATATTCCTATTCCTGCTACTGCTATTATTAATGTTATGGTTGAGAATTTTTCATACCATACTGCATCGGTTAGTTTTAAGTGATGTTCGTCTTGTACGCGTCCGTATAATATTTTTCCTACTACTCGTAAGATATATACCGCTGTTATTACAATTGAAGTACATGCTAATATTGTAAATACTCTACGGAATGTGTCGGCATGCTCAAAAGATCCTACAAAAATTGTCATCTCTGCTACAAATCCGCTCAATCCTGGCAATCCTAATGATGCCAAACCTGCGATTACATAACATACTGAGAGGAATGGCATTATTTTCATTAATCCTCCCATCTCTCTAATATCGCGAGTGTGGGTACGTCCGTATATCATTCCGATCAATGCAAAAAACAATGCTGTCATCAATCCGTGAGATAACATCTGCATTATAGCTCCGGTCATTGCTGTGGTATTCCACATTAGTAGTGCAAATAATACCAATCCACAGTGGCTTACAGATGAGTATGCATTGATATATTTAAGGTCGGTTTGTACGCATGCACTATATGCTCCGTAAAATTCGCTTATTCCTGTTTATATTAAGAAAATCCATGATAACACTTGGGTTGCATAAGGCATTAAATACATTGCTACTCTGAAACATCCGTA
>JAZONU010000070.1:0-3874 GCA_045654605.1 Candidatus Caccoplasma sp.
TTGAAGGTACTAATGTAATACTTACAGCATCTGAAGCTGCCGAGGGTTATGAGTTCGTAGGTTGGAGTGTTGGAGAGTCAGCAGAGATAGTATCAACTGATAATCCATATACAACAACTATTGTTGAAAATGCAGCGTACAAAGCAAACTTTGCTAAACAAACATTCAATGTAACTGTAACTGCAAACCCAACTAATGGAGGTACAGTAAAATTGTTAATTGCAGGAGAGGAGACACAAATACCTGCAACAGTTGAATATGGTACAGAGGTTACATTCTCTGCTGAGGCAAATCAAGGTTACCAATTTGTAAATTGGACAGATGTAAACGGAAATCCTATTATTGTAACTGAACCTGAATATACTCACACCGTTAAATCAGATATAACACTTACTGCAAACTTCGATGAAGTTACTCCCGAACAACTATATGAAGAGATGCTAAAACCTCGAGTTACTGTAGGTAATGTAATGGAAGTAACAAAAGTGGATATTGAAAATGCTGTTAGAGGAGCTGTGATAGGTGAAATATCACTTGAAAATGTAGCAACTCAAAGTCGTCAAATTTCAGGTGTTACATATACAAGATATGTAGGAGCAACTGATCCTATTACCATATGGCCGGGGGCAGAGTTTGATTTGGAATTTACTCTAAATACAGGAACTTGGTTTGGAATGCAATTCTATCAAATGCATAATTCTACCCAAAATATAGTAGCAAGTTATGGATATTATGGATCGCATGTTAGTGCTTCAGAAACACAATTCTGGACAGAAGTTTCTGCTGATGAAAGAATAGTAGCTAATGAAACTAACAAAACAATAACATTCCACATTGATTTATCAGATGATGTAAAAGTCGGAGATATTGTTGTATTTAGAGCATTGTCTGCTAAAAACTCAGGAGAAGAGGCATCAATAAGTCCATCTGCGACATATTCTGAAGGAGCATATTTGGATATATTATTCGTAGTAGCTGAGCCTCCTGTACGCACTGTAAAAATTGCATCAAATAATACAAATTTAGGTTATGCAGGATATGTGTCACCTCAACCTGAAGGAACAGCAACAGATGTAACAACATCAGAAGATGTAACAGTAATGGCATACCTTCAACCTGATGCAAACAGCCGTTTTGTAAACTGGACAATAGGTGGTGTAGAGGTAGGAACAAATCCTGATTCGTACACATACACAGGAACAGAAGATGCAACAATTACTGCAAACTTTGAGGAGATACCTCTATCATTTGAAGTTTCAGCAACCGCTTCGCCTGCTGAGGGTGGTAATGTAGAACTATTTGTTGGTACTTCAGCACCTGCAACTTCAGTAACTGTAGAGGAGAATACTCAAGTAACATTCTCTGCGACAGCAAACGATGGATACAGATTTGTTCGTTGGTCTAAAAATGGACAACTTGTATCAAATGAGCCTTCATATACTACTCCAATAACTTCAACAACTGCTCTTGTAGCAGAGTTTGAATTAAAAACAACTTATAGAGTAGTAGTTACCGGCGGTACAGCAAATGGAAACGCTGACTCAGAAATTGAGAAAGGAACTGAAGTTACATTTGTAGCAACAGTGCCTGACGGACAAGAGTTTGTAAACTGGACTGATGCTTACGATAATGTTGTTTCAACTGAAGAAACTTTCACTATTAAACTTGTAGGAGATATTAATATTACTGCAAACTTCCAAGAAGTACAAGGTGGAGGAGGAGAGGAAATAGAAGATAACTATTGTGAAGGTACAAAATCAAATGAAACCGGAACAGGAGGAAATCATTATGCACCTGCTTCTGGAGTAATAAAGGTTAATGATGTACAAGTATTCTCATATGCTCTTGGTAGTTCTTATGTATTGGATGAATCTTCTTCTAAAGAGATAGAAATTGAGGCAGGAGATAAAATAACATTTACTCTTACAGCGACATCAGTTCACACAAAATGGGGTAAAGGAGTTGTTTATGCAGACTGGAATCAAAACGGACAATGGGAAGACGATACAGAATCTGTCGTTTTGTATTCAAATCCAGATGTTCAATTTAGCAATACCTCATATGATATAACAGTTCCTGAAGACTTTGTTTGGAGAACTAATTATATTAAGATTCGTTTCAATGCAGGAGAGGATCCAAGTCACAATAGTCGTGATGGTTCTTCTTGTGAAGCATTTGGCTATGGAGCTTTATATACATTTAAAGCCGTTCCAAAAGAGTCTGTTCCTTCTCGTACAATTAGTGCTATTGCAAACTTTGCAGATGGTTCAGCAGGAACAGTAACTGTAAATGGAAGTAATTCTGGTTCAGCAACAGCAGAGGGAACAATAACTCTTGTTGCAACTCCAACTTCAAACTCTCAATTTGTAAATTGGACATTGAATGGAGAGGTTGTTGGTACTAACGCAACAATCACCGATAACTCTGCAGGAGATAAACTATATGTAGCAAACTTCAAGAAAACATTGTCTATAACTGAAGCTTGGGCTTCTTCTCAAGAGGCTTCAGGTGAGGGAGCAGGAAATGGTATTACAAGTTGTCTATTTGACAAAAACGAGAGTAATTTCTGGCACTCACAATGGCAAGGCTCAGAGCCAGGCTATCCTCACTGGTTTATGGTTAAATTAGATGCTCCTCAAATGATTGATGCATTTAACTATGTCTCAAGAGGTACAGGAACTTCTACTGACGGTACGAATAACGGAAATATAGTTAATTACCAACTATACATCAGTGAAAGTTATATTGATGCAAATAGTCGTCCAACTGCTACAAAAACAGGAACATTCTCATATTCAGGTTCTAAATATCACAATGTAACGCTTGATAAACCTGTTTATGGTCAATATGTAATGTTATATGCAACAGGTCCATCAGCAAATGGTAAAGTAAATGCAAGTTGTGCCGAGTTCTACCTATATGCATCTGACGATTACAAGACTCAAGTTGATTTGACTAAGGTGTCAGGTACTAATGCTACAGTTAAAGTAACAACTGATGCTCCTGCAACAATTACAGTTGGAACTGATACTTATACTACAACTGCAGGAAATCTCACAGCAGAGATTAGTACTCAAAGCAACAATATTAATATAGTTGCCTTTGGTGGTAATATTACAAATGTAGATTTAGGTGAGAATGTAGCACCTCAATCATTCCCTGAAACTGTAACTGAAATTACATTGCGTAATACAGCAGCTGATGAGGTTACTGTTAATGCCCCTGCATTGAACAAAATAACCGTAGTTTCAGATGCCGAAAACAATGTAGCCAAAGTAAGTAAAGCTTCTGATTTGAGTCAAGGCGTTCAAGTTGTAGTGGAGAAAGAGATAAAGACTCCTGTAACAGTAAATGGAGCAACTCCAACAATCTTCAACTTCTTGTCAATGCCATTTGCATTCAATACCGCAAATATTGAGTATTTGGCAGCTACAGGCTGGGCAACAGCAGTACCTGAGAATCAAATAAGAATTCTTTTGTATGACTCGCAAAAACGTGCAAACGGAGAACTTTCTGCTACTTGGAGAACACTACAAGCAACAGAGTCTGTTGATATTGCAGCAAACCAAGGATTCGTAATTGTTGGTAGCAAGTCTATTGGACAAAATCAAGGTAATGTGATGAAACTACGATTTACATCTGCTACTGAGGCTTACAATGGTACAACTACCGCTGTAACAGCAAAAGCATATCGTAACGAAAGTGGAGCAACATCATCATATGATACCGACTGGAACTTTAACGGTGTGCCATTCTTGACAAATGGTTTGATAGATGGTTATACTCTATACTTCCACAATGGTTTTGGTTACGAGGCTGTTCCTACTGATTATGCTTCAGAGTCGGAGAAAGTAATTAGCGCTAAGTCGGATCG
>JAZONU010000071.1:0-3374 GCA_045654605.1 Candidatus Caccoplasma sp.
TTTCTAATTCTTTCAAAAACTTTTCATATATATGTTGTTTTATTCGAGTTCTGCATCGGATGCCATTGAACTCTCCCAGAATCTAAAGTAATTTTCAAATGTATTGCCTTGTAGAAGAATATTGTAATTTTCAGAGCTTATCATTACTATCCTTACTCCTTCTGGCAACTCTATTCCCTCTGATGATTCTATCTTTTTACGATATAAGCTTAACTCTCGTAAATTGCTAAAACCACTTATTCTTAACATTCCTACTCCTTCGTTTGTTGTTATTGAGAGGTCGAAATCTTTTATATAAAAATTGGTAAAGTTATATCGAGCAACAACAAATAGAATTTGATTTGCATCTATAGTATCTGCCGAAAATACCATCAACATTTCGTGCGGTGCTTCCTTGTCCCATACAAATGGTGGTAGCTCTTGTTCTCCTGCAATTGAGTCTGGTACTGTACCGCCAATTCCCAATCGGATTTTGAATATATCTTGTTCTCCTACTCCTGACACAACCTCTCGTCCCTCTGCCAATCCTTTCATCATAGCAGTTGCAAGCGGAGCAACATCCTCTTCGGGATAGTTTTGTAGTAACTCTTTCAATGCTACCTTAAAATTCTCAATATCACCTTCATTAACGTATGCCAACGCATCCACCAACATAAACTTAGGCATCAACTTTGATAGAGGATATTTATCTTTAAAGGTTTTATATCGACTATGCACTTCGCCATTCAATCCCTCAGTGAATATTTCATAAACTTGACGATATAGAGAATCTTGTTCTATCTCCATAAGTTTTATGTTCTGCAAATAGTTAGGATCTTTCATTGCCTGAGCATATTTGCTTTCGGGGAATTCTTGCAATATCTTTTGACGATATAACTCTGCCTCAATGTTGTCTTGCTTTATCATATTCATCAAATAGATATTGTTGTATGTTTCCAACATATAGCTATTGTCGGGATATTGAGTCATTAATCGGTCAAATGTCGCCATCGCAGCTTCATAATCCTCCAAATCATTCTTCAGTATAACTCCCATATTATATAGTCCATCAACTATCAACTCATCAGAGAGAGCTATCTCCTCCGGAGTACGAGGTAGTTGTTGTAAATAATAAAGCGGATCTTTAACATCTGTTACCGGAACATTTAAGGAATCGGCAAGTGCCTCTGCTTGTAGCACAGAATCGGCAAGTGCCTCTCTCTCCTCTTCAGCTTCATAGTCATACTCCTCAAAATCAGACATTGAGAATGCAGCTTTATTTATTCTTCTCCAATTATCTTCTAACTTACGTTTTCCCCACTTGCGTTGAAAATCGGTTTTTCCGGTTGCAATGGTTGATTTATTATAAAAGTACCAACTTGTACTTTTTCCTCCTATTTGCATACCCGGTCCTGTTGGTGCTTGTGCTCCGCTTAATGATGATTGTCCAAACGCAGAGTTCATTGCAGCCTGATTTGCCATATGCTCTTGTCGAGCCAACTCTTCTGCCAACAATTTTTCCTGTTCCTTTATCTCTTCTATCTTTTTATCAATAAGTTTCATTATCTCCTCTTCGGGAAGAGATGCTACATATCTCAAACTATCTTGCAACTCAACGGTTGATGAGTGTACTACAAGATCATCCAAAACCTCAGAACGCTTTAACAGAGTTGGGTAGTTGGGATAATCTTCACTCACTAAAGGTACTCCTTCAGCATAACATGGTTGCGCCTTAGTATATTTACGTTGAGCAAAGTATATATTGCCTAATGTTATTTGATTTATGGCTTTTTCTATTCCGTTTCGAGAACTCTCAGCATTTGCCTTTTCGTAATAGTCTATTGCCTTGAGTGTATCGCCTGCCGATAAATGGATATTTCCTATGGCGTAGTATATCTGATCAAGATAATCTTTGTTTCGAGAGGCCTTTGTCATCTTTTTTAAGCCTTTTATCACTTTTGATGTATCTTGATTTGTCATTACCTCGGTTTGTTTAATACGAGCATTAAACTCAGTACGATATACCGGGTTCATTGATATTACCTTTGAATAGGTATCATAAGCTTGTTTATCTTGTCCTAACTTTTGGTATAGTTGTGCAAGTAAAAATGTTTGACGCACCTTTTGATATTTATCCTTTTGTGCTTCAATTGATTGCATTAAATATGGTATAGCTTCATCATACTCCTCTTTAGCTATATGATATTGAGCTGTTACCATTGAGAGTTCACCCATCATTTTTGCGGGTATAGAATCAAGAGATATTTTATGCTTTACATCTTCTGCTTCATACATCCATCCCAATTCGGTATAACATCTCATTAGCCATATTTTCGACTCTTTTACTAAATCTTCAAGCCATGAAAAATGCTGTATTATGTAGTTAAATGTTGATGCTGCTTCAAGAAATTCTCCTTGATAGAATTGTGATTTTCCTATCAAAAACCAAGCATTGTGTATGAATGGATTGAACTCTTCTCTCTTTAAGAATGCCTTGTATTTGGGATCTGTAGCTTTTTTGGGATCACGCTTTGGCTTCTTCTTTATAGAATGTAACTGTATGGCTTTTTTGCCTTTATCTATTGAGGTTTTAAAATCGCCTGAAGGGTTTTGTTCTTTCTCATTTGAATAGGCACTTACGGGGTGTAAATGTAGAAATGAGGTAAAATCATCGTTAAAATCTTTTTGCATATTTTTCAACGACTCTTTATAACTCTCATTCCCGTTAAAATAGACATTAAATCGAGTGGTTAAGGCATGATAAAAACGTGTCGCTTTTGTGTTCTTTTTTGTAGAACACGCTGCCACAAATATTAATGCGACAAATATTAGTACTATTTTTATCTTACTTATCCTCAAATTATTGTTTTTATTATAGTTACGATTATATAACTTTTTTATTGTATATACTCACCTCTTTGTTTCGGGATTATCATCTTTACTCCTCGTGCCACAACATATATCAACGCCAAAATAAATACTATTGAGGCTCCTGTAGGTATATTTATGTACGATGATAATATCAATCCAGACAACCCTCCTATTGTCGATATTAATATCGATAATATTACTATTTTATTGTAGTTTCTATTATATATCTCAACCGTCATTTGTGGCAATGATAAAAACGACAACAGCAACATTATTCCTATTAACTTAACGGTTAATATTATTGCCAACGATATTAGTATTATTGCAATATACTCTACTAATCGAACTTTAACTCCTCGTATCATTGCAAAATCTCGATCAAAAGCTGTGTATAATATCTCCTTTTTAAATATCCGTATTGCCGGTGAGAAGAAAGGGTGTGGGGAAACAATCCTTCCCCTTCTGTACGATGGTGACAGACTATGTCATACAGTGCTGGTTTCGCCTCCGGGATGCGGAAAAAC
>JAZONU010000072.1:0-2997 GCA_045654605.1 Candidatus Caccoplasma sp.
CTTCTCCTTCATTACGTTCCACAACTCCATATGTCCCATCATAACCGTATCAAGTACAGGGAACTCATCAAATGCAAAGTGATCCTGCTTCAATACAGACAAACGCTCGTTTGGTCCAAAAATAACTGTACCACGAGTTGGCTCCAAATCACCGCTCAAAATTCTAAGCATGGTTGATTTTCCTGCTCCGTTCGCACCAATAACACCATAACAGTTACCTGGGGTAAACTTCAAATTAACATCTTGGAAAAGCGTACGCTTTCCGAACTGAATCTCTAAATCCGATACTGTAATCATCTCTGTTCTATTATATTACTTTTCTTTTAAAATACATTCTTAAAGGTGTTGGTATAGCATTAACCAACCACACAAAAAAACTATTTAACATGCACTTGGGAATAGTATGCTTACGTTTTTTAAGCATTGCCTTAACTGCATGTTTTGCAATATATTCGGGAGAAACTAAAACACCTAATTTCAACCCTAATTTAATCCACTTATCCTCTACCTTATACAAACCGGTCGCAACACCTCCGGGAGATACGCAAGTAACACCTACTCCATAATCAGCAAACTCATACCACATTGATTTAGAGAAGGTCTTTATATAAGCCTTTGTCGCCGCATACATTGTCAGACCGGGATTTGGCATATCTGCACAAATCGATGCCATATTCAACACATATCCCTTTTGGCGATGGCACATATCTCTACCAAAAAGATAGGTTAATTTTGTAGTAGTTTCAATGTGTAAACGAAGCATTGCCTCCACTTTAGAAACAGGCAGCAAAATTAACTCTTTAAAGTAAAACATTCCAGCATTATTGACTAAAATATCTACACAAATACCTTTTTGCTGTAAGTCATCATAAATTTTCTGAGCAGACATGCTATCTGCAAGGTCTATATTTACAGGATATGCATCAACGCCAAACTCAGTTTTTATATCATTAACAACCTGATTAACAGCAGGATTTACATCAACCATTACAACATTGCAATGCATTGACGCCAACTGTTTAGTATAAGCCAATCCAATACCGGAACAAGCACCGGTTATTAATGCAGTATATCCGTTAAGATTTACTATCTTCTTCATAAAAACTCCACCCACTTGAAATAACAATCAACTAATCCTCTGATTGATGCTTCAAAACATTTCTATAAGCTTCGTAAATCCTTGATTTTGAAACAAAACCTATATACTTACCCTCTTTTACTACAGGTAAGTTCCATGCCTTACTCTTCTCAAACTTCTCAATCACCAACTCCATAGAATCATCGGAATTGATAATTGCAATAGGGGCTGACATAAAGTCACTTACAGATAGTTTATCGTACATATCTACCTGGAACATAACCTTACGAACATCGTCAAGAATTACAATTCCCACAAGAGCTCCACCCTTAGAAACCACAGGAAAAATATTTCTGTGTGCATTTGCAATATGAGAGACCAATTTACCCAAAGAATATGTTGATCTTATCTGCTCAAAATCGGTTTCGATAACATTATCCAAACGCATCAACGTCAAAACAGCCTTATCTTTGTTATGGGTAATCAACTCTCCCATCTTAGCCAATCGACGTGCATAAATAGAGTGTGGCTCCATGCCTCTACATGTAAGGTATGCTGTTACCGAAGTCAGCATAAATGGCACCAACAAGAAGTAACTACCGGTCATCTCGGCAATTAGGAACATAGCGGTAAGCGGAGAGCTCATTACACCGCTCATAACACCTGCCATACCAGCTAAAACAAACAGAGATACAGGAACATAATCTACACCACAAGTTGTTGCAATCAAAACAAAAAGGAATCCTGCCAAACCTCCGGTAAAAAGGCTTGGAGCAAATACTCCTCCTACTCCACCACTACCATTTGTAAGAGCAGTAGCAACTACCTTAACAAAGACCAATCCTGCTGTATAGAACAGTATTAAACCTATATTGGGTTCAAAATGTGAAAATACTGAGTGATTTATAATATAAGTTCCCGCAGTGGCATAGTCGTGCGATAATAACTCCTTAAGTGTTACATAACCCTCACCATAAAACACTGGGAAAATAGTAATAACAGCACCCAATAATATTCCGCCGATTACCACTCTTGTCCATGAGTTCTTAATACTCTTCAAATGACGCTCAACCCAAATATTTGTGCGGATAAAATATACTGCTATCAATCCACACATTACACCAAGAGCAATATACAACAACACATCGAAAAACTCAAAAGAACTTTGAATCTCAACAAGTTTGTCAACATCAAGCATCAAGAAAGAGTCACCACCAGTTGCGAAGAACACCAACACATACGATACCATTGCCGATATCATCAACGGCAACATACTTGCCATTGTCATATCTAACATCAGCACCTCAAGGGTAAAGGCAATTCCAGCAATTGGGGCTTTAAAGATTCCTGACACGGCAGCAGCTGCTCCGCAACCAATCATAAGGGTCATTACCCTATAATTCATCTTAAAGAAACGAGCCAGATTCGAACCCAATGCTCCACCTGTAAGTACAATTGTAGCCTCTGTTCCAACAGAACCTCCAAATCCGATTGTCAATGTACTACCAATCATTGACGAATACATATTGTGCTCTTTCAACACACTATTCTTCTTTGAAATAGCGTATAACACCTTTGTTACTCCATGGCTAATGTCATCTCTGACAACATATTTCACAAATAGCGCTGTCAACAATATTCCGGTCAAAGGCAACACAAAGAACAGATAACTTGTTCCTTCTGAAACAAACGACGATACATATTTGTATAAGGAGTGTACAGAAAAGTGCAACAACATTGTGGCAAGGCCCGATATTACTCCGACCAAGACACTTAACACAATAATAAAACTACTCTCCTTAATATGAGCTGCACGCCACGATAACAGGTAATCATACCACAACTTAACAACCCTCTTCATGCTCAAAACGCCTTTAAATCATGAGTTATTTCAAAACCGCACACTTCAAAGCACCATA
>JAZONU010000073.1:0-2793 GCA_045654605.1 Candidatus Caccoplasma sp.
TTTTAGAAAAGAATGTAGCCAACTCTTTAGTGGCATCGCTTTTTGTTAATGGTTTGCGAATTGGATATGCCACCATAAATATTCTGTCGGACATTGCTTCTGAGACCTTTTGTGCATTGCCTTTTGCAAATCCCTCCTCTACTGTCTTTCGTGCATCGTTAGCAGTTATAGGAAATACAAACAACATCAATATTGCAAGTATGGTAAAAATCTTTTTCATATTTTTATACTTTCGTATATACACTTTTTTGAGTAATTTTGCTTTTGTTTTCAGTTAAGCAACTTATTTTACTCAATTTACAAAAGTACATAAAAAGTTAATAATATAGAACTTTATCCGATATGAAATTAGTTTTTTTAATGATTGGAAAAACCAATGAAAAATATTTTACCGATGCCATATCGGAATATGAAAAACGCATAAAACGTTTCATCCCTTTTGAAATTATAACAATCTCTGACTCAAAGGGAATTAAAACCGCCGAACAACAAAAATCCACCGAAGGAGAGCTTATCTTAAAACATACAAAAGATGAAGATTTTGTTATCCTCCTTGATGAAAAAGGGAAGAGTTTTACTTCGGTTAAATTCGCAAACTTTGTTGAGAAGCTTTTGTGTCGTAGCGACAAACGTATTGTATTTGTTATTGGCGGTGCTTATGGTTTTTCAGAAGCAGTTTACAATAGAGCTGACGACAAAATTTCGTTATCAGAAATGACATTCTCTCACCAACTCGTAAGAGTTGTATTTACCGAACAATTATATAGAGCCTTTACAATTATAAATAATCAACCATATCACCATGAATAGATTAAAGAGACTTTTCATCGTTATTATTTTGATTATTGCAGGACAATCTGCTATCGCAACAGAAGCAGAAGTAGGAGGAATGTTTAACCTTAATGTCAATAAAAAATTTAACGACTATTTCTTTGTTAGTTTTCAAAACCATTTGTGGTTAGATCATAACTTTACCAAAATGGAGAGATATATGATAGGTGCAAACTTGAAAACTACTCTTGTAAAAAAACATCTTTTCTTTGACGCATATTACTACTATCGTTATAGAAACATTACAGGTAGTGAAAATACTCACCGTTACCAATTTGGGTTAAGTGGTGGATATGCTCTTCCGAAAGTTAAATTCAGCGCTGTTTCAAAGATGGAGTCGAACCACATTTTTATGGTTTCAAAAGAGCATTTCAATAATACATATTACTGGCGTAACAGACTTTCCGTTATTGGAATATTAAAGAACAATAATAAAGTTTCTCCGTTTGGTGCGGTTGAAGTATTCAATAAAATGAATTGGAGAAAAGAGTTTAACAAAGAACACGGATATATAAATAAGAAAGGCGTTGAGCTTATTTGGATAGATTTGGGTGTTGATTATAAAATCAACGACACTTTTTCTTTGACTTTTATCGTAAAAGAACAGTTAAACTTATTTATTCAAAGATATTCCACAATGTTCGGTGTGGCTTGTTCTGTAAATTTATAGAAAAAGATTGCAACAAATTGAATCAGATATAACAATACCCTTTCGAGTAAGTATCAACCGTCCTTGTTGCTCCTCCAAATAACCTTCAGCTATATAACTTGCAGCTTCTCGTAAGAGATGTTGCAAGTTTTTTTTACCATATTTCTGTTCAATATAGCTTAAATCAACTCCTTTGGCTGTTCGCATACGGGTAAATATTGTTTCATTATAGCTATCCTTTAGAGTTAATTCTTCTATTTCAAATGCAGGTTTCCCCTCTAATACATTATTTATATATATAGATGTATTTGAGATGTTGGCTCTACGAACTTTGCCATCGTAACTATGGGCAGAGGCTCCAAGTCCTAAATATGGTGTTCCATTCCAATATCCTGAATTGTGTTTTGATTGGTATTGCGGTAAGGCAAAATTAGATATTTCGTAATGTTCATACCCTGCATCGGTAAGTTTATCAATAAGCATATTATACATTGCAAGTGATATTTCATCACTACATGCCTCTATTTCTCCTCGTTTAAGTTTACGAGTTAAAGCAGAGCCTGGCTCATAACTTAAATCATAAGCAGATATGTGTTCGGGGTGCAACTCTATAGCCTTATTAATACTACTCTCCCACTCTTGCATAGTTTGAGTAGGTAGAGAAAACATTAAATCGATACTTAGATTATCTATTCCTGATTCTCTTAATATATTGTACGCTTCTATTGCTTTTTGAGAGTTATGACGACGACCGATAAAAGTTAATAGTCTATCTTCAAAACTCTGCACCCCCATACTTACCCTATTTATTGGCAATGTTGTTATATGTTTAGCATATTCTCGTGTAATATCGTCAGGATTAACCTCAATTGTTATCTCCTTTGTAGAGGTTAAATCCAAACTCTTCTCCAAAATTAAAAATAGTTTATCCAACAATGAGGGGGATAATTGAGAAGGTGTTCCACCTCCTATATATATAGTATGTGGAGATGTGGATGAAATCTCTCCTACTCTCATTTTTAACTCACATCCCAATGCCTCGATATACTTATCTTGCAAAGAATTATCGGTTCCTGAATGAAAGTCGCAATAAAGACATCGCTTTACACAAAAAGGGATATGGATGTATAGCATTGTAGTTGTTTGTTGTTTGTATAATTTATTTAACAATTCAAGAGATAGTCGGGCGGGCAAAAAATTTGCTAAATTTATAACAATTTCTAATAATTATCGTCTTTTCTTATAATAATTGTTATAATATTTACGATATGTTTTAAAACATATATATTGATTAGCTTTTTTATTTTTTATTT
>JAZONU010000074.1:0-1763 GCA_045654605.1 Candidatus Caccoplasma sp.
GCGAGTTAAAAACATAGTGCAAAGCAATAGTCATTTCAACCATACCAAGATTAGGAGCACAATGCCCACCATTAACACTCAAAGTCGGAGGCCAAGCGGTCTTAGGAAGACAACATCATTTTTCAACTCCTTGGCTCACAGAACGACATGGCTACGATCCGACTTGCGAGTTAAAAACATAGTGCAAAGCAATAGTCATTTCAACCATACCAAGATTAGGAGCACAATGCCCACCATTAACACTCAACTTTTTAATTAAACATTCTCTAATATCATCACTTAAAACATTAAGCTCTTCAGCCGACATAACTTTAACATCAGCAGGAGAATTTACTCTATCCAATATCATATTAATAAATATTTTAGACATCAAATATACGAAAGTATATTCGAGATTTATCTCAAATATAAGAAAAATCTTATAGTAACAATTAAATAACCCTATATATAAATAATTATTTTGAAATCATTTTATAAGAAGCTCAATAATTACTAACTTTGCATATTGATAGAATAAAAAATATGGCAGAGAGAATATTAAAAATAGGATTGGTGCAACAATCAATAGTTGCCGACAAAGCGATTAATCGCAGTCGTCTTGCAGAAAATATAAAAAAATGTGCAGAAGAGGGTGCTGAATTAGTAGTGTTGCAAGAGTTGCATGATACACTCTATTTTTGCCAAGTAGAGAATACTGAAAATTTCTCTTTGGCAGAACCATTCCCTGGTGAGGCTATCCCATTTTATAGTACAATAGCAAAAGAGTGTGGAATAGTTTTGGTAACCTCTTTATTTGAAAAAAGAGCTGCTGGATTATATCATAATACAGCTGTTGTATTTGAAAAAGATGGTACAATAGCAGGTAAGTATAGGAAAATGCATATTCCTGATGACCCAGCATATTATGAGAAGTTCTATTTTACACCAGGAGATATGGGCTTTAATCCAATTGAAACATCAGTAGGAAAACTTGGATTGATGGTGTGTTGGGATCAATGGTATCCAGAGGGTGCAAGATTGATGGCTCTTGCTGGAGCAGAACTTTTAATATACCCAACAGCAATTGGATGGGAAAGTACTGATACAGAAGATGAAAAAGCTCGTCAACGAGAGGCTTGGATAACTGTACAAAGAGGACACGCAGTTGCAAATGGATTACCTGTTATTGCAGTAAACCGAGTTGGATATGAAGAAGATCCTTCAGGAGTAACAAATGGAATAACATTCTGGGGTAGTAGCTTTGTGGCAGGGCCTCAAGGAGAGTTCCTATATCAAGCACCATCAAATGAGGAGGTAAATAAAATAGTAGAGATAGATATGCAACGAACAGAAAATGTTCGTCGTTGGTGGCCATTCCTTCGTGATCGTCGTATAGATAAGTATGGCGACATATTGAAACGATTTAGAGATTAAACAATGATAAGAGAGATAACTAATAACCTATATTATGTAGGAGTAAACGATAACTCCAAAGTATTATTTGAACGCCTGTGGCCATTGCCATACGGAGTATCGTATAATGCATATTTGATTAAAGATAAATACAATGTATTGATAGATACTGTGGAGTATCCTTTCAATCAAAACTTCTTTGACAATATAAAAGAGGTAATAGCAGATGAAAACATTGACTATGTGGTAGTAAATCACATGGAACCCGACCATTCATCATCGTTGCTACAACTGATTGAAAAATATCCCAATATAAAGATAATTGGTAACAAAAAAACCATTGATATGCTAAATGGTTTTTATGGAATAAC
>JAZONU010000075.1:0-1470 GCA_045654605.1 Candidatus Caccoplasma sp.
GTAATTGCCTTGATTGCATGCTGTGTCCGAAATAGGACACCAATAATAAAAAAATAAGCGAGATAGCAAGGAGGGTTATATCGTTATCAGTTTTGCTACAATTAGACTAATTGGTCCAATAAGTCCAATCAAAAATATAAATAAAAAAGAGTTGCTTATTATCACAGCAACTCTCGTATCTTTAAAAACTCACTCTCAAAATTAGGTGTAAAAATATTCTTGCCTATATTTGCCATAATCTCATCAAAGCTCCAAAACTTACCCTCATCAACCTCGTCAAGGTCGGGAGTAATAATACCATTATATATGGTCTTATAGCAATTAATAAGTTCTCGTTCAATCTCTGACTCAAACAGATATTTAGTAATCAAAGTATAAGAGAAATTAACTATACCCAACTCCTCGTGAGCTTCACGTCTTAGAGCCTCTTCAACCTCTTCACCATAGTCTATATGCCCACCAACAGCAGTATCCCATTTGCCAGGTTGAATATCCTTTTTCATTGAACGTTTTTGAAGGTAAATTTCACCTCTCTCATTAAGAATATGAAGATGCACAACAGGGTGTAGAGGTTTTGTACCACCATGACAAAAACTTCTTGTAGCCTTGCCGATAACGACACCATCTTCATTTACTAAAGGAAACAATTCATCGCTATTACCCATAATCTCAATCTTTTTTTTCGTTAGCAACTTTTGCTAAAGTTGCTAAATCGGCATCAGCTGGGCAAACCGAAAATGGAATTGTAAAACGGCAACCGTTTTTCCAATCACTGCATCCGTATGCACTTTTGCCTTTAATTAAAATACCTTTTCCACAAGCAGGACATTTAACCTCTGATATAATATTTCTCTTAGGCTTTGCCGATTTGTTATCCTTTTTAGAAGAACTCTTCTTCTTTTTTTCAGAGTTTTTATCCTCTTGTTTTATATCTTCAATGGTAATTTTTTTGTAACCAGCATTTCTTACATTAGTTACAATATTCACAACCATCTCTTTCAACTCGTTTAAGAAATCTTTTCCTGTGTATTCAAGTTTCTCAATTTTGCGAAGTTTATTTTCCCATTGACCTGTAAGTTCAGCCGATTTCAATAGCTCCTCATCAATTGTGGCAATAAGTTCAACACCGGTTGGTGTAGCAAACAAACTCTTTCTCTCTTTACGAATATAGTTGCGTCTAAAAAGAGTCTCAATAATGGCAGCTCTTGTTGATGGTCGTCCTATGCCATTCTCTTTTAACGCATCGCGAAGTTCATCGCTATCAACAAATTTACCGGCAGTCTCCATAGCCCTTAATAGTGTTGCTTCGGTGTAAGGCTTTGGAGGTAGTGTCATCTTCTCTGAAAGAGCCGGTGAGTGTTCTCCGTGTTCACCACTAATAAATGTAGGCAATATTCTCTCCTCATCCTCCTCTTTAATATTCTCGTCATCAACTCTGTTCCTCTCGAAAATTTCACGCCATCCCTGTTC
>JAZONU010000076.1:0-15195 GCA_045654605.1 Candidatus Caccoplasma sp.
CCATTCTCATATCAAGTCTTCCCTCATAACGGAATGAAAAACCTCTATCTGCTTCGTCAAAGTGGTGAAACGATACGCCGAGGTCGGCAATTATTCCATCTACTTCCTTTACGTTGTGGTATTGCATGAAGTTTTTTAAGAACCTAAAATTACTTTTTACGAAAGTGAAGCGATTATCTTCGATTATATTCTTTTCTGCATCACTATCTTGATCGAAAGAAAACAACTTTCCGTTTTCCCCCAATTTTGATATTATGCCACGAGAGTGGCCTCCCCCTCCAAAGGTTACATCTATGTATGTTCCATTTTGCGAGATATTTAATCCGTCAAGACATTCGTTTAGTAACGCAGGTATGTGATATACAGGCTCTTGCATAATATTGCAACCAACAAAAAATAGTTATCCTAAATTATGGGATAAAGATAGTTAAAATTATCTGTTATTCTTGCATAAAAAAATGGAATTTTATCAACAATTTATCTCTTTTTTGTAGTATGCTTATTCCCCTTTTTGAGAGGGTGCTGTAAGTATTGATTTTTTTAAATCTATTTCTTCTGTTTTTGAATGTAAAAAGGAGGAATATTATTCTTTCTTGAATAAAAATTTTATTAATTTTTTTGTTAAAGAGATAAAAATTGTACTTTTGTTTGCTCCTTTATGGTCCAAACAGTTGTTTCTAAAATTTATTTAGAATATAAGTGTTTGATTGGTAAAATGTTAATTCTTTTATAAGTTAAATGATGATTGGCGAGCCATTACAGATAGATTTGGATAAGATTGTTAAAAGCAAATTTCGCAAAGGGAAAGGTCTCCCAAAATTTGTTATGAACTATCTTAAACGCATAATACATCAGAAAGAGATTAACTCTTATTTGAGAGAGAGTTCTCATTTGCAAGGAGTTGAATTTGCTACAGATGTTAAAAGATTTTTTGAGGTTGATTGTGATGTGTATGGCTTGGAGAACATACCCAAAGACAAAAAATTTATTTTTGTCAGTAATCACCCTCTCGGAGGAATGGACGGTATTCTTCTTCTTTCTGTTTTGGGAAACTATTTTGATGGGAAAATAAAGGCACAGGTTAATGACCTGCTAATGAATATAAAACCCTTAGCTCCATGTTTTATACCCGTAAATTGTTATGGGAAACAGTCAAAAAATTTGGCCAAAGATTTGGATGATGTTTTGGGCGGAGATAATCAGTTGTTGGTTTTTCCGGCAGGTATGTGTTCTCGTCGAAAAAAGGGTAAAATTCAAGACCTAACCTGGAAAAAGTGGTTTGTAACAAACGCAGTATCGCAACAGAGAGATGTTGTTCCTGTATTTTTTAATGGACGTAATTCATCATTTTTCTATAATTTTGCCTTGTTGCGAGAGAAATTAGGAATAAAATTTAATATTGAACTCATATATTTGCCAGACGAATTGTTTAAAGCAAAAGGGAAAAAATTTGAAATCTATTTCGGGAAACCAATTCCATGGCAAACATTTAACTCTCTTAAAACTCCCAAAGAGTGGGCTCAATATGTAAAGGATTTAGTGTACGATATTAAAAAGTAATCCATTGCCATGGAAGAAATCATAGAGAAAATAGACAGAGATCTTATTAAAGAAGAGTTGAAAAAAGCAACTTTTATTCGTCATACTCGTAAGTGTAATAACGAAATTTTTGTTATTAAGGCAGAGGAGTCTCCAAATATTATGAAAGAGATTGGACGATTGAGAGAGATTGCATTTAGAGCAGGAGGTGGAGGTACTGGAAAATCGGTTGATATTGACGAGTTTGACTTGATGACTCCTCCTTGTCGCCAATTATTTGTTTGGGATCCGGATGCCGAGGAGATATTAGGGGGTTATCGTTTTATCCTTGGAGAAGATATAAAGTTTGAGGCTGATGGTTCTCCCCGTATTGCAATGTCGCATCTTTTCGAGTTTTCAAAAGATTTCATAGATAATTATCTACCAAACTCTATTGAATTGGGTCGTTCTTTTGTGGCTTTAGAGTATCAATCGTCAAAGGCAGGTGCCAAAGGGTTGTTTGCTCTTGATAACCTTTGGGATGGATTAGGAGGTATAGTTTGTAAATATCCGCAAACAAAATACCTGATTGGTAAGTTTACTATGTACACTTCGTTCCCTGTTATTGGTAGAAATATGATTATGTACTTTTTGCGTATCTATTTCCCAGACTTGCAAAATCTTATATGGCCACACACCCCTGTGAATACAACAGAAAATGATAGTGATTTTGAAAATCTTTTCTGTAAAAATGATTATAAAAAGGACTACCTCACTCTTAATAGCGAGATAAGGGCATTAGGCTCTAATATCCCTCCATTAGTTAGTGCTTATATGGCATTATCTCCAACAATGAAAACTTTTGGAACTGCTATTAATTATGAGTTTGGTGATGTGGAGGAGACAGGTATGATGATTACAATTGATGATATTTTCCCTGAAAAGAAAGCTCGCCACATTGGAAGTTACTCTGAAGATGATGTTTTATAGTTTTATATGAAAAGAATAGAAAAACTCCTTATCCTTTTGATAGCAACGTCCCTATTCTCTTGTTCGAATGACGGGTGGAAGGTTGCCGATGTAAAGGAGATTCCTGTAGGTTTTGGAGATTCTATTTTTTTTATATCAAAAAATGACAAACCTTTTTTTTCGTTTGATTATAATCAAGCCTCTCTGTTAAGAGATGATATAGCTCTATTTCAAAAAGATGGGAAATGGGGCTATATTGATGAAGACGGAGAGGTTATTCTCTCTAACGTGTATAAAGGAGCCACAGTGTTCAAAAACAATATGGCATGGGTTGTGAGGGAGGGAGATTCTCCAGGGGTTATTGATAGAAACGGTGATCTTAAATTTACTTTGAGAGAGGTTGATTGGGTAGAGGTCTTTATTGATGATATGGCCCGATATTATACTATTGAAAACAATCAGCCACGATATGGTTTTGCCAACACTGAGGGTGTGAAAGTTATTCCTCCATTGTACTATGATGCTACCTATTTTAGTGAGGGTTTGGCTGCAGTAAAAGGTGTGGGAAATTTATGGGGATATATTGACAAATCGGGCAGAGTGATAATTCCTGCTGTTTATGATTCGGTAAAGGTTTTTGTTAATGGTTTAGCTCCTGTTGCCATTGAAAACAAGTGGGGACTAATTGATAATAATGGTAAATTTGTACTTGAACCACGTTTTGGGGATTTGTCCCCAGATGGAGAGAATTTCATGGCTTCAAGTAATGGCAAATGGGGTTGGATAGATGTTAGTGGTAATTGGATTATTGCTCCTACCTTTGATGCGGTTTTGCCATTCAATGATTCAGATATCGCCCCTGTTATGATAGGCAATAGATGGGCATATATTGATGAAGATGGAGAGGTAAAAATAAAGCCTCAATTTGATGAGGCATATCCATTCTCTAAAAGTATGGGACTTGTTAAAATTGGTCCTTATTACGGCTTTATAAATAGCAATGGTAAGTATGATATTAATCCTCAATACACATACATATCTCCTGACTACATAAGTAACTTGGTAATAGGGCTACCCTACTTCTCTTCGGTTAAGAGTGATTGGTAGTTATTGTATATACTTCCCCTTAACTACTTATTTATCTCTCTTTTAAAGGGACGACCCTCGTAGCGAGATATTGCTTCAACACACTTTTCTGTAATTGGTTCGGCACTATTGGTATTTACATCAAAGCCAACCATAATTGTGCGTGCTGCAGCTTTTAATTGGTTTGTATCTGGGTTTATAAGCTGTTGCGATAACTCTAAGCTCTTGTTTCCTATACGTAGAATGGTGGTGCGTACCACTATCCTTTCTCCCATAACAATTTGTGAAATAAAATCTGTCTCTATTCGGGCTACAACTAATCCGAACTCTTTCCAATCGGTAAGGTCAGTATCCCATATTGCTTTGAAATATGACACCTTGCCAATATCAAAGTAGTTCATATATACGGTATTGTTAACATGCCCCATAACGTCAAAATCGTTAAAACGGGGCTGAACCTCAATTTTATGTTTGTATAGGTTGTCCATATTTTTATCTGAATATAATCTCTTTTATGGTTTCACTTCCTGTTATTTCGTTTAGTCGCTCAATCAGTATTGAACGATTCATTATGAGTTCATTGCGAGCAACCGACGATGTTACTTCAACATATAGTGTGCCTTTGTTAACATATACTTTTCGGGTGTATTTTGCCATTGGCTTTCCAACCACCTCTTCCCATTTTTGAGTAATGGTGGTCTCGTCAAGCTTCCCTTTTATATTATTTTTTTTTAGGAGCTCTTGAATGATTTCGCTAATATGTACGGTTTTGCGTCTTTCCATTTAAAGCTCTCTTATTGTTCCGTTTTCAACTTCAAATAGTTTGAAGTTTTTATCACTCTTGCGAACAATTGCATCTAAATACTCTCTGTTTGTATCGGTAATAAATATCTGTCCAAAGTCGGGTGTTGAAACCATATTCATTATACGTTCAACCCTGTTAGCGTCAAGTTTGTCAAAGATGTCGTCTAACAGTAATATGGGATTTTTACCTCCCATTTTTTTTAGATATTCATATTGTGCAAATCGCAATGCTATGGCGTAGCTTTTGGTTTGTCCTTGAGATCCAACTCTTTTTATATTGTACTCTCCGAGTCTCATATCAAGATCGTCGCGGTGTATTCCGCGAGTTGTATATCCTAATAACTGATCTTTTGTTCGGCTTTCTGCAAGTTGAGCTGATAAATCTGCCTCTGAAAGATGTGAGGTGTATGATAGTGAAACACTCTCCGACTCTCCACAAATTTCTTTGTAGTAGTTATTGAACACCTTTACAAACTCGTTGATGAACTCTTTTCGGCATTTGTAAACATAATTTGCAGAATACTCCATTTGTGTCTCTATAACCTCGTAGAGTGCCGATTCTGAATCTCCTCGTCGAAGCATTATGTTGCGTGTTGTTAATGCTTTGTTGTATGAGATTACAGCCGATAAATACTCTCGATTAAATTGAGATAGTGTTTGATCTATGAATTTTCGACGTATATCACTACCCTCTTTTACCAATTCACTATCTTCAGGAGATACTATTACAAGAGGGATATAACCGATATGCTCTGATAATTTTTCGTACTCTTTTTTGTCGCGTTTAAAAACCTTTTTTTGTTTTAGTTTTACTCCGCAATTTATCTCTGATTTGTTATCACTATCTGAACTGCGATAGTTTCCACGTATCATAAAAAACTCCTCACCGTGTCTAATATTTTGTGAGTCGGAGATGTTATAGAAACTTTTGCAAAATGATAGATAATATATCGCATCTAACAGATTGGTCTTGCCCATACCGTTATTCCCAAGAAAACAATTTATGTTATCCGATAGGGTAATGTCTGCCTCGGCTATATTTTTGAAATTTAGAAGCGAAATAGTTTCGAGAATCATAATGCAAATTAATTGATATTTCTTCTGCGAAGATACTAATTTAAAACTAAATAATTTAAGTTTATGTGCTACTAAAAGTGTAAAAATTGTGTATGAAATTTTATTTATATGGATAAATATTTTATTTTTGCACTGAAATTTGTAAAAATGAATTTTGTATTGTATTATGCAAGAGGCGTTTTTGAATATGTAAATCTTTGAATATTAATTAATAACATTAGATACAATGGCTAATAAAATGAAAAAAACAGAAGAAGTGGATGCGGTAACAAGTGCTCTTTCTTCAGGAGAACAATGGGTTGTTAAACACCGTAAAAAATTAATTGCTCTTTTAGTTGTAGCAATTTTAGCAGTTGCAGGTTACTTTATAGTGACAAATATAATTGATTCACAAGAGGAAGAGGCTCAACCAGAAATGGCAAAAGGTCAAGCTCTTGTTGAAGGAGGATATGCTGAGATTATAATGAATCCCGACAGTGCCAATTATGCAGCTATTTTTGAGGCTGCATTAAATGGTAATGGTGTTGATTATATGGGATTTGCAGCTATTGCAGATGAATATTCTTGGACAAAATCAGGTAATTTAGCAAATGTCTATGCCGGACTTTGTGCTTATGCTCTTGGCAATATGGATGAGGCTCTTGATTATTTTGAAGAGTATGACGGGGATGATGAGGAACGTCTTTTGTATCCAGCAGTACTTGCTAAAAAAGGTGATTGCTATGTAAACAAAGGAGAGTATGATAAAGCAATGGAGCTTTTCGATGAAGCAGCTAAATTGTCTAACAATACTGTAATGACTCCTATATTCCTTAAAAAAATGGCTATTCTTGCTGAAAAAATGGGAGATAAATCAAAAGCTCTTTCACTTTATGAGGAGATTAAAAATAAATATTTTAACACTCCATTCGGTCAAGATGCAGATAGATACATCGAAAGAGTAAAATAAATTTCAAAAGAAATAGTATTATATTAACTAAAATAGAATAAAGGGTATCGCATATTTTATATGTAGGCACCCTTTTTTATTATAAAAAATATGGCAACAACAAATTTATCGGCGTATGATGAAGATTCTATGCCTGATGCTTCAAAAATGAAGTTTGCTATTATATGTTCAGAGTGGAATTTTCAAGTTACAGGAGCCCTTTTAAAAGGAGCATGTGATACATTGGAGGCGAATGGCGTAAAATCAGAGAATATATATGTAGAGTATGTTCCCGGAACTTTTGAGTTAACATTCGGAGCCCGTCGTGCAATGCAATTTTATCGCCCCGATGCTGTAATTGTTTTGGGTTGTGTGGTAAGAGGTGGAACTCCACATTTTGACTATGTTTGTGAGGGAGTAACACAAGGCATAACCTCTTTGAATGAAGATGGCTCAATTCCTGTTATTTTTGGAGTATTAACTACAGATGATATGCAACAAGCTCTAGACAGAGCTGGTGGAGTTCTTGGCAATAAAGGCGATGAGGCTGCTGTAACAGCTATTAAAATGGCAGCTATGAGCAATAAATTGAAATAGATTCAGCAATATTTAATACTCTATTTTTTGCTTATTTGCAAGAAAACAGTAACTTTGCACACACATTAGTACTAATTTATAAACAATACGAAAATGGCTTACGTTATTACAGAAGACTGCGTTGCATGTGGAACATGTGCAGGTGAGTGCCCAGTAGAGGCTATCTCTGAGGGCGATATCTACGTAATTGATGCTGACAAATGTTTGAGCTGTGGAACTTGCGCTGATGCTTGTCCTACAGGAGCAATCGTTGAGGCTTAATCGTAGTCTAAAAAAGATTAATGGCTGTCTGATTTTTTCGGACAGCCTTTTTCTTTTTATTTATGTTTATTGTTAATTAAAATGAGATTAATATGCAGACAATTCCTACTGATCCAATGATTTTATTTAGTTTTATAAATATGAAGTTGAGAGATGAATTTTCGTCGCTTGACGAGTTGTGTTTGAGCTTAGGCATTGACCGCAAGTGGCTTGAAGATAAACTTGCATCGGTAGGCTTTGAATATAGTGCCGAGAATAATAAATTTTGGTAATACTCACACGATTTAAACCTTTCTTGCTCCCATTTCGTTAAATTGATTGAATTGAAGGTTCAAAATTTAATATAATGAAAGAGGAGCTCTCTTTATTTCATAAGTTTGTTTCGGCCCTTGGGAGACTCTTTGAAAAATTAGGAGTTTCCTCTGAAGTTGCGGAGAGAGTAGATAGTTGGGTATTTGTTCTCTTACTCATTGTTTTAGCCATTATACTCTCTTGGGTTTTGCGTATAGTATTAAAGTTAATTCTTACGCATCTTTCAAAAAAGAGGAAGAGCAGAGTGCTAAAATTATTGGTGAAACATAATATTGTTTTAAAATTCTTATACGTAATTCCTCCTATATTTATTCTTCCGTTTTTGCCTTTGGCATACGATGATTACCCAAAATTCATAGTTGTTTCAGAACGCATCTGCTGGATATATTTTATAATATCTATTACACTCTATGTGAATTATCTGTTAAGTGTGCTATGGAGTGTAGTAGGAGAGCAGGGTGGAAGTAAAAATATTCCTATGCATGGGCTTGTGCAGCTTATAAAGGTGGTTATTTTTATCTTGGCATTTATAGTTATTGTTGCTATTGCTATTAATAAATCTCCTCTTAATTTAATCACAGGTCTGGGTGCTTTTGCTGCTGTTTTAATGTTGATATTTAAAGATACTATATTGGGTTTAGTATCTGGAGTGCAATTAATGCAGAATGATATTATTCGTAAAGGTGATTGGATTACCACATCAAATGATGAGATAAATGGAATTGTTGAGGATATTACGTTGAATACTGTCAAAGTGGGTAATTTTGATAATACCATTGTAACAATTCCTCCATATTCATTGGTCTCTTCTACTTTGCAAAATTGGAGGTCTATGCAGGAGAGTGGGGCAAGGAGAATTCTGATAACATTGACTATTGAAATTGAAACTATAAAAGCTCTTTCTGTTGAACAGTTGAATGAGTGGAAAAGGGTTGATATACTTGCTACTTTTATTGCTCAAAAAGAGCAGGAGAGGGTAGATGGGAATAGAATGAATCCTGGAGACGTTAATGATATTTATGGTACAATAGATACAAATTTGGGACTTTTTAGGGCTTATATGCAACTATACATAAATAATCACCCATTGACAAATAAATCAATGTTGTCTATGGTTCGCCTTTTAGATTCGGTAGCTAATGGAATTCCTTTGCAGATTTACTGCTTTTCGACTGTTACCGAATGGAAAGGATATGAGGCTGTTCGTAGTGAGATAACCGAATATGCATGTGATATGTCGAGGAAGTTCGGTTTGAGAATTTATCAAAATGCTTCAGGTTTTCATTATCTGTCAGAGGCGTATATTACTGTGGGTAAAAATATTCCGCAATAGTAAAAAAATAGTCATCTTTTTTATAACTTTACACTATAAAATTTAAAGTTGCTATGTTAGAATTTACACCTATAAAAATTGGGGATAGAGAGTTGTTTGAAAGATACTCTTTTGCATTGGGCGAAGGCAGTTGCGATATGGCATTTGCAAATATCTTTTGTTGGTCTCATTTGTATAGCCCAGAAATGGCTGAGTGGGGAGATTTTATCTTTATCCGTTTTGGAGGAGTAGATGGTAAATCTCATACCTATATGGAGCCAATAGGTAATGGTGATAGCATAGCTGCCTTTAAAATACTGTATGAGTATGTTTGTTCGCAGAATGAACCATTTAAAATGGCAGGTATATCGGCAAATTTCGCCGAGAAATTGCGTACATCCATACCCTTTTGCGGATATTATCTATACCCTAAACGCAGTCAGTTTGTCTATATCTACAATGCTGAGCAGTTAAAAACATTGGCAGGTAAAAAACTTCAACCAAAACGCAATCATATAAACACCTTTAAAAAGCTCTATAATTTCACTACAGAGCCACTTTCTGCAATGCATAAAGAAGAAGTACTTAAATTGGTTGAAGAGTGGCGAGAAGGCAAGGAAAATGCCGATTTGGAGGCATATGAGTGTGAACGCAGAGCCATAGAGCGTGGAATGGACAATTTTGATGCTTTAGGATTGCAAGGTTTAGCTCTTTATGTTGATGGAGATTTAGCGGCATTCACCTACGGTTCGGCAATAAACGACAACACTTTTTGTATTCACATAGAGAAGGGTAGCATTCGTTATGAGAGAAGTTTTGCAATGATAAATAATCTTTTTGCTAATAGTCTCTCGGAGCGATATTGTTACATAAATAGAGAGGAGGATTTGGGAATTCAGGGGCTTCGTGATGCAAAATTATCGTATCAACCTATTATGCTTTATCCTAAATTCAGCCTTATTGAGATATTGGGTAACGAGGATAAGGTAGAGGAAATTAAACGATCTACCGAAGGAGTTGAAATTGCAATGCTTTGGCGTGAAGCATTTGATGATGACGAGGAGAGCATAGAACACTATATAACTAAAATACGACCCTTGGGTAAGAGTTATACATTACGCGATAGGGATACTGTTATTGCTACTGCCGATATGTTTAATTTTGTCGGTAATTATGGGAAATGTTCATATATCTATGGTGTTGCAACAAAGGGAGATTATAGAGGGAAGGGATATGGAAAGGCTTTGATGAAAGATATTTTTGAGTGTCTTTACCGTAATGGTGCAAACAGATGTATGTTGATTCCCGGTAGTGATAACGTTGCCGAGTGGTATATGAGTCAAGGATTCTCAAAAGTTTCTGATTCTGCTATCTCTCTATTGAATGATTATGAGTACGATTTTGGAAGGGGAGAGGATGAATTGAATACTCCTCAATATAGAATAATAAATGCCGAAGGTTATCTTATGGAGTATGCAAGTTTGCATCCCGATGCAGTTTTTTGTGTAACTATTAAAGATAGTGTTCTGTTACCAAATAATGCTACATACAGGGTAGAAGAGGGGTGTGTAAAAAAGGTTGCCGATAAGTGCGACAACCTTATGAATATATCAGATTTGTTTGATGCTTATCCCATTAAAGAGGATAGCTATTTTATGGTCAGAATATTTAGATAATCAGTTGTCAGCTATTACAATACTAACAACTAAAAACTAACGACTAATAACTTCTAATGTGCCTCTAACCAGTTTTTTCCGCTTCCAGTGTCGGCAATTAAAGGAACACTCATTTGATATGCTGCCGACATCTCTTCTGTAACCAATCTTTTTAGCTGCTCAAGTTCGTTTTCAGGTACGCTAAAGTTCAACTCATCGTGTACTTGAATAATCATTTTAGCGTGCATATTCTCGCTTTTTATTCGGTTTGCTATGCGAACCATAGCAATCTTTATTATATCTGCTGCACTACCCTGTATTGGGGCGTTAATAGCATTACGTTCTGCATATCCGCGTACTATGCTGTTTCCTGAATTAATATCTGGCAGAACTCTTCTGCGTCCTGTAATTGTTTCAACATAGCCCTTTTCTCGTGCAACTTCGATACTCTTTTCCATATACTCCTTTACAGAAGGGAATGACTCGAAATATCCGTCAATAAGCCCTTTTGCTTCGCTTCTCGATATGTTTAGTCTCTCTGCCAATCCGAACGCTGAGATACCGTAAATAATGCCGAAATTGGCTGTTTTTGCTTTACGTCGCATGTCACTTGTTACATCAGTTATTGGAACATTGAATATTTTTGCTGCTGTTGCAGCGTGAATATCCTCTCCAGAAAGGAATGCATTTACCATATTCTCATCTTCGCTTAGGTGAGCCATTATTCGTAGCTCAATTTGAGAGTAGTCTGCCGAGAAGAATATCTCTCCTTCGTCGGGTATAAATGCTCGTCTAATCTCCTTCCCGTTATCGTCGCGAATGGGTATGTTTTGCAAGTTGGGATTACTTGAGCTCAATCTTCCCGTTGCTGTTACTGTTTGGTTAAACGAAGTGTGTATCTTGCCTGTGCGTTTATTTATTAACTCGGGTAGGGCATTTATGTATGTGCTTAAAAGCTTTTTAAGACCTCTATATTCAAGAATAAGCTCAACTATCGGATGTTTGTTTATAAGTTTGGTTAGTACCTCCTCCGATGTTGAATATCCTCCCTGTTTCGAGGGCTTTGCTTTGGGGTCAATTTTAAGCTTTATGAATAGTATTTCGCCTACTTGTCGGGGTGAGTTTACATTAAATGTCTCTCCCGCGTATTCAAAAATTTTATTCTCTATTTCACATGCTCTTCGAGTCAATATTTTAGAGCTATCTGATAGGGTAGAGGTATCGATTCTTACCCCTTCTGCCTCCATTTGAGCAAGCACTTTTACCAAGGGCATCTCAATTTCGTAAAATAGTTTTTCTAATCCCTCCTCCTTTAATTTTGTCTCAAATAGATTTTTTAGACGTAAGGTAATATCTGCATCCTCGGCAGCATATTCACAAATCTCTTGCAAGGGAACATCTCTCATTGAACCTTGATTTTTCCCTTTTGCTCCAATCAATGTCTCTATGCTAATTGTTTTATGTCCTAAATATACATCAGCAAGATAGTCCATATTATGATGCCCGTCGGGTTGTAGCAGATAGTGGGCAACCATTGTGTCAAAAAACTCACCCTTGAGCTCCACCCCGTAGTTCTTCATCACAATATAGTCATATTTTATATTTTGACCTATCTTTTGAGATTTTTCATTTTCGAGAACTTCTCTAAATTTTTCAATAATCTTTTTTGCCTCCTCTTCATCTTCGGGTATAGGAACGTAAAATGCTTCATCCTCTCTTATGGAAAACGACATTCCCACCAAATTTGCACTTATTGGGTCAACTGATGTGGTTTCTGTGTCAAATGCAAATTTTTCGGAGCATTTTAATTTATCTATTAAATCAGAGATTTTATCCTCTGTATCAATGAGATAGTATATGTGTGGGCGGTTTTTTAAGCTCTCTACGTTTTCATATTTTGAATTTTCCGTCTCCTCGGTCGCAAATAAATCAAAGAGTGAGGGTTGTGAAACAACTTTTTGAGGTTGTTTTTTCTCCTCGGGTTGTGGTGTTGAAATTTTACCTAAAATCTTTTCCGATAAATTTCTAAATTCTAATTCGGCAAAAATTTTCTCTAACTTATCACAATCCGGTTTTTCATATTTCAGACTCTCCTCGTTGAACTCAATTGGAACATCAATTTTTATTGTAGCCAGGAATTTTGAAAATTTTATCTGCTCAACATTGTTTTCAACTTTTGCTTTTAATGCTCCTTTAAGTTTGTCTGTTGATGCAATTAAATTTTCGATTGACTCGAATTCATTTATAAGTTTTATTGCAGTCTTCTCTCCAACGCCTGGGCAACCGGGGATGTTATCTGCACTATCTCCCATAAGACCTAACATGTCAATTATTTTCAAGGGAGATGTTATTCCATATCGTTCTTTTACCTCTTCAACTCCGTAAATATCAAAACCTCCTCCGTGTCGAGGTTTGTATTGAAATATATGTTCACTGACAAGTTGCCCAAAATCTTTATCAGGTGTCATCATATATACATCAAAATTTCTCTTCTCGGCAAGTTTTGCGGTAGTACCGATAACGTCGTCTGCCTCATATCCGAGAACTTCCAATATTGGAATGTTATATGCTCTGATAATATCTTTTATAATAGGAACGGCTGTGCGTATGGCCTCTGGTGTCTCTTCGCGTTGAGCTTTGTATTGCTCAAACATTTCGTGGCGAAAGGTTGGCCCTTGTGGATCAAAGGCTACTGCAATATGTGTGGGCTGTTCTTTATTTAAAACCTCCTCAAGTGTGGTTACAAAACCATAAATCGCAGATGTATTCAACCCTTTTGAATTTATGCGAGGGTTTTTGATAAATGCGTAGTATGCTCTATATATTAGTGCGTATGCATCTAATAGGAATAATCTTTTCATAAACTGTTGCAATAAATTATTGTGTAAATTTAATGAAAAGATAGCGATTTTCTACTCTTTTATTACTATTTTTGTGCTCATTATAATGAAGCAATGGATATAAAAGAGTCGATTAAAGATGTTATTGGTGTTGAGTTGGAGAACTTTAATAAGGTTCTCTGTAGCTCTTTGTCTACAGATAGTGTCTTGTTGAAGAGTGTAATTGACTACTATCTTCAAACTAAGGGTAAGCAAATAAGACCTATGTTGGTTATTTTGAGTTCTCGTTTGTTTGGAGAGGTTAATGACGTTACAATGAATGCTGCAGTGGCAATTGAGTTACTACATAATGCAACACTTATTCATGATGATGTTGTTGATAGTTCTCCTCTTCGTAGAGGTAGAAGAACTGTTAATAATATTTGGGATAACAGAGTAGCTGTTTTGGTTGGTGATTTTTTTGTATCTACTGCTCTTCAATGTGCAATTAAATCAAATAATATTAATACCGTATCTCTTGTTGCAGCATTAGGAAAGGAGCTTGCAACTGGTGAGATAGACCAAATCGAAACTGCCGATGAGCATATTCTTGATGAAAAGAGATATTTTAATGTTATAAAACAAAAAACTGCATCCCTTTTCTCATCATGTATGTTAATGGGTGGCTATTCAAATGGGGCAACAAAAGAACAACTTGATGCTATTGAACATTTTGGCAATAAGTTGGGTTTGTGTTTTCAAATAAAAGACGATATTTTCGATTATTTTACTGATGATTCTGTCGGAAAACCAACAGGCTCTGATCTTAAAGAGGGTAAGGTCTCTTTACCTCTTTTGTATGCTCTGCAATCAAATTCTGATGAGAAAAATTCTCAAATGAAATCTTTGTTGCTAAAACAATCTTTGACCGATGAGGAGATTTCTACTCTAATTGAATATGCTAAGGAGATGGGAGGTATTGAATATGCAGAATCTGTGATGCTCAAATTAAAAGATGAAGCTGAACAGGCACTTTCTATATTCCCTAATTCTAATATAAAAGATGTTTTGATTGAATTACTTAATTATATTATTTCTCGTAATTATTAAGTATTTTAGAGTTTATATGAAAAAGCGGTGAGAATATAATTTTCTCACCGCTTTTTATCTTATTTATTTATCTGTTATTCGTTTATTGCTGATATTAGGTTGTTTGCTAACCCTGCTGCACCTATGCGGAACAGATCTTTGTTCAACCACTCTTCTCCCAATACCTCCTTAACTATAGTGTAATATTTTGTTGCATCTGTTGCGGTTTTTATCCCTCCTGCGGCTTTGATACCGATCTTTGTGCCTGTTTCGGTATAGTAATCTTTTACCGCATTACACATTACATAAAATGCTTCGGGAGTAGCTCCAATCCCTATTTTACCTGTTGAGGTTTTGATGAAATCAGCTCCTGCATATATCGAAAGTATCGATGCTTTTCTAATGTCGTTGCAACTTTCTAAAGCTCCTGTTTCAAGTATCACTTTTAATTTTGCATCGCCACAAATCTCTTTTACCTCATTTATTTCGTCGCACATATCTTCATAATTGCCAATCATAAAGTTGCCTACACTCATTACAATGTCCAACTCATCGGCACCATCTTTTAGTGCCAATCCTGCCTCAATAGCTTTAACTTCAGGATATGTTTGTGATGAAGGGAAGCCCCCAGATACCGATGCTACCTTTACGTCAGAAACCTCTAAAGATCCTCTTACTGCTGTAATAAAGTTGGGATATATACAAATTGCTGCGACATTTGGCATTTCAGGATAGTCATTATCCATCTTATTTACCATATCAACTAAC
>JAZONU010000077.1:0-6799 GCA_045654605.1 Candidatus Caccoplasma sp.
TAAGTGCAGTTTTATTGAGCAGTTGCCAAATTTATGAAAAATATGAACGTCCTGCCGATATTAACGTGCCAAGTTCATATCGCACACCAGAGGGAATAAGCAACTCTCCTTCGATGAACAACATTGGCGATTTGGCTTGGACAGATATATATCCTGACGAAAAACTGCAAGAATTAATTAATTACGGTTTATCAAACAACACAGATTTGCTGATTGCCATAGAAAAAGTAAACGAAGCAAAAGCTTCTCTTACCTCTGCAAAATTATCATTTTTACCTTCGATATCACTCTCTCCTGAAGGAAGTGTGAGCAGTTTTGATGGTAGTTCGGCATCGTGGAGTTATAATGCATCAGCAAGTGCAAGTTGGGAGATTGATATTTTTGGTAAACTTCTCAATTCGAAACGTAAAGCTCAAGTTGCTCTATTACAAAACAAAGAGTATCAACAAGCTATTCGCACACAACTTATTGCGACAATTGCCGATTACTACTTTACGCTTGCGGCTTTAGATAAACAACTTATTATATATTCTATTACAGAAAAAAGTTGGGCGGAGAGTGTTGAAACTATAAAAGCTATGAAAGAGGGAGGTATGACAACTGAAGCTGCGGTTGCTCAATATGAGGCTTACCATGCTTCAATAGCAGCTGCTATTCCTGATGTGAAAGCCGAAATTATTAAGCAAGAGAATGCTCTTGCTACCCTACTTGGTGATTTCCCTAAAGCTATCGAAAGAAATTCTATAGATTCTCAAAAATGCGATATAAATCTTGAATTTGGTGTCCCTGTGCAATTGCTTTCTAATAGACCTGATGTTAAAAATGCAGAATTTCAGTTAGCAGCAATGTACTACAATACCAATATTGCAAGAAGTGCATTCTATCCTCAAATATCTATAGGAGGTAGCTTGGGTTGGACCAACTCGGCAGGAGCTGCCATAACCAACCCTGGAGGTCTTATTCTTTCGGCTCTTGGTTCACTTACTCAACCTATATTTAACCGCGGAGCTAATATCGCAAAACTTAAAATTGCAAAAGCTCAAGAGGAACAGGCTAAACTAAACTTTAAACAGACACTATTAGATGCCGGACGAGAAGTGAGTGATGCTTTGGCTGTTTATGATGCTGAACTTAAAAAAGAGAGCAAAAGAGAGTTGCAAATTTTGAAGTTATCAAGAGCAGTAGATTATACTAAAGAGTTATTGACTCTTGGTTCTTCAACATACCTTGAGGTGTTGGATGCTCAACAATCTTTACTCTCGGCTCAACTTACAAAAACCGAAGACCAACTCAAAAAGCTTAATGCTATAACATCGCTTTATCACGCACTTGGTGGAGGTAGAGAGATTGAGGAAAAGTAGTTGTTAGTTGTTAGATGACAGAAATTGAGAGAGAAAAACGAATAGTTGAGAAAATGATAAAACTCTATTGTCGGAAAAAGGAGGGCAATAGAGTTTTATGTCATAATTGCAAAGAGCTGAAAGAGTATGCTTTTTGCAGACTTTCGAGTTGTCCTTACGGAAACAAAAAGGGGAGTTGTAAGCATTGTAAAACACATTGCTACAAGCCCGAAATGAGAGAAAGAATTAGAGAGGTTATGCGATATGCAGGACCGAGAATGATTCTCTACCACCCTATTGATGCCATAAGGCACTTGATAAAAGAATTAAAGAATAGATATTGACATTTATAAAAAACATACTCCATTTTTATTTGAAAAATGGTTGTGTTTATTTAACTTTGCGTAAATCTATAAAAACAAACATTATTAAATATATAAACGCTATGAGCAAAGGAAAAATTTTGGTTACCGGTGGTGCCGGATATTTTGGTTCGCACACTACAGTTGAGTTGCAAAATGCCGGATATGAGGTTGTTATTGTTGACAACTTATCAAACTCTAATGCCGGTATGATTGATGGTATTGAGCGTATTACAGGTACTCGTCCTGCATTCTATCAAGTTGATTGCAACGATAAAGCTGCAATGAAAGATGTTTTTGAAAATCAAAAAGGTATTAAAGGAATTATTCACTTTGCTGCAAGTAAAGCAGTTGGAGAGAGTGTTCAAAAGCCATTAATGTACTATCGTAACAACTTGGACTCTTTGATGACTCTTATGGAACTTATGCCAGAGTATGGTGTTGAGGGTATTGTATTCTCATCTTCTTGTACAGTTTACGGACAACCCGATATTCTTCCTGTTGACGAAACAGCACCTATCAAACCAGCTCTTTCTCCATACGGAAACACAAAACAAGTTAACGAAGAGATTATTCGTGATGCTATATATTCAGGTGTTCCTTACAAAGCTATCATCTTGCGTTACTTCAACCCAATTGGTGCTCACCCAACTGCAGAGATTGGCGAGTTACCTAACGGTGTACCACAAAATCTTGTTCCCTTTGTTACTCAAACAGCAATGGGTATTCGCAAAGAGTTAAGCGTATTCGGCGACGATTATGATACTCCTGATGGTTCATGTATCCGCGACTACATTAATGTTGTTGACCTTGCTAAAGCTCACGTTATTGCTGTTGACAGAATGTTGACTAACAAGAGCGAAGAAAACGTTGAAATCTTCAACCTTGGAACAGGACGTGGAGTTTCGGTTCTTGAACTTATCAACGCTTTTGAGGCTGCAACAGGAGTTAAACTTAACTACAAGATTGTTGGCCGTCGCGAAGGTGATATTGAAAAAGTTTGGGCTAACCCCGACCGTGCAAACAACGTTCTTGGCTGGGTTGCTAAAGAGAATTTGGAAGATACTCTTGCTTCGGCTTGGAAATGGCAAGAGAAACTTCGCCGTGATGGAATTATGTAGTTGTTAGTTTTCAGAAGTAACTATTTACTATTACATATAGCAAAAGCGAGGCAGTGCCCCGCTTTTGTTGTGTTTATATAGTTTATTGTTTTTTGGGTCGCGACAATTAGTCCTATTGGTCTAATTGGTCTAATAAAAACAACAAGGTTGTAGCCCTACGTAAAAACGCCATAGGCTATTCCTATGGCGTTTACGATTATCTAACTACTAAAAACTACCCCAAAGGGGCAACGATGTTGAAAACTAACAAATCTGCGAGAGAACAAGTGCAGAGTTAAGTTTACTTAAACTATGCAGAGCGTGAGCAGATTCAACAAGCTAATGCTCGTTAACTAATACTTATAAACTATCTCGCAGATTTCGGGATTGCCTGATATTGCAATTTTCTTAACTTCGGCTGCGGGAGCAAATGTGTAGTACAACGATGTTGCTTCGCCTGATGCCAACTCCTCGCCTTTATCTGATAGTTGTTTTACTTTTACTCCGTTTGCAGAACGCATAAGTATTGTACACTCTTTAACTCCTTCGGGAAGAATAATTGTTGCCTCCTCTATTGGAGTATATGTTGTTTCAAAGTTTTTATCAAATACATTCTCTACTCCGTTAGAGCCTGACAAATCAGCTGTAAGATCGAATTTATCCATCTTCATTCCTACTGCAGAAGATGAATTGTTGATGTAACGGATGTAACGACATGGTGCAGGTGTTGTACTCCACTTAATGCCATCTTGTGAATACTCTGCTGTAAGAGGTGCATTGAATTGTGTATCTACATTGGTTACTGTTGCAATAAATGGCAACTCTACTCCTACATACTCTCCGGGGTTAAGTGTTATAACCTCTAATACTCGTTTTACTACTATTTGATCTTTGAATGTTGTTACTCGATTGTTAGCCAATCGCTCTACATTGGTATATATTGATGCCTCTCGTTTTACGGGGTTTACTTCGAATGAACGAACTGCTACCCAATTTTGACGTTCTGACTCATCGTTTCGTGCCAAACGTACATAACGAGCTTGAACTGGTGCTCCCTCCCAAACAACATCATATACTTTGTTTATTTGATCACGTAAAATAGTCCAATTCTCTCCATCAATAGAGTACTCTAATCGAGCCATATCAAAGTAATCTACATCGTCTGGCACGTTGCGTCCTTGATTTATTATGATGGTTTTTACCTCTGTTACTTCACCTAAATCCATTCCAATCCAACTGCCATCTTTTTGGGCATCTCCCGAAGTATAGAAGCTGTTTTTATCTCCATCGAACATTGGCTTTGCCTGTATGGTTGCAAGGTTGGCAAATGTTCCTATTGCTTTGCGTACTGGCAATGGAGTTCCTGATACGGTTGAATAGTATTTATTTGCTAATGCATCGGTTGCATTTTCAATAAATGGTTGCAACTTTAATGTTCCTGATTTGTGTGCAAGGTATGCTGCTTGTTCGTCAAAGTCCATTCGGTTCTCTTCAAACAAGTTCCAGAATTTCTCATATTCTCCTGCTTCATATAATTTTATTAACTCAAGAGTTTTTTGTCCTCGAACTCCAAGTTTTCCGAACTCTATTAACCATGGACGCAATTCATTTGCCAAAGCTCTATTATCGCACAAAGCGTTGATTGTTACAGGAGCTGCCTCTATTTTCTTAAATTCAGACATTAACGCATCGTATTGCTCTTGTGTGTAATTGTCGATGGTAAATGTTTCTGTTTCCCATGATTCATCACGACGATAACCTGTTTCGGTATCGCATGAGTGAATTGCAAAGGTACGATATGCCTCTTTTGCGTTAGGCATTAACTCTTTTAATCCGTTCTCCCAATTACACATAGGTTTGTATCCTTTTATATTCCAAGTGTAATCAGCAACACCATATAGAGCTAATTTAGAAGCCTCGCCATGCTCCATTGGATTACTTACAAATCCAGCCATTGTTGCTGTTGTTGCTGTGCTATCCAATCCATATACAGGACCTTGAAGTATGAGATTACGTACATAATCTGTTACAGGATAGTTCCACCAAATGAAAGATGGGCGTTCTATTCGTTCGCTAACCCAATTAAGTGTTCCGGGAGTTATATCTCCACATACAAAATCTCCTGTCCACATAACGTGGATTGATGGGTGCAATACTTTACCCAACAATGCCAAATATCCGTCGGGTGCAGGGTTTGCCCAAAGTTTTGTATAGTCGGTAGGACATATAATAAGTGGTGAAACATCGCCTTTAACCTCAACAAACTCCTCGTGTAAACGGTTAAGAAGTTGTGCCTGCATATCAGGTCGTGTTCCTATTCCCTCAATATCGTCGAAGAACAATGCAAATGAACGAATACCTAAATCGTACATTGACTCAAATTTTTGGTAAAGTTTCTGGTAATCACTCTCTGTCCATTGAATATCCTTACCTGGGTGAATAGCCCAAATAAAATCAACGTAGTTACGTTTTGCTGCTTCAACCAACTCTTTTATCTTTTTTGCCTCCTCTTCGGGATATGGTAATCGCCAATGTGGAGAACTGTGATATGGGTCATCTTTGGGACCATATAGATATGAGTTCATTTTGAATTTACCATAAAAATCGAGTAACGAAACACGAGTTTCGTGCGACCATGGTGTTCCGTAGAAGCCCTCAACTACTCCACGATATGGCATATCGGGATAGTCGGTAATTGTCATGAAAGGTATCTCTTTTTCTGATGAAAGTTGTTTTAATGTTTGAATTGCATAAAAGACTCCTCTTTCATCGTAAGCTGAAATAAAAGCACCATTTTTGTTTACATCAAGAATATATGCTCCACTTTTTTCAAGGGAGTTATCTTTTTTTACTATGGTTTTATCAATGGTTATAGAAACCGGTAATTCCTTTTCTGAGATATTAAAACTACCCCTCTTTGCCACTTCTATTTTTTGTGGTGTTGGATTAATTCTAACTTTTAATTCTGCCGCATTGCTCATAAAAACAAATGCACACAATGCAATTGATAAAATTTTGATTTTCAACATAATTAATTATCTGTTTATTTTTTGTTATTTCATAAGAAGTTGTACTATTCGTACGCACTAATTGCAAATATAGCCATTTTATTCGACTTAACAATTTGATTTGTGGTATAAATAAACTTATCAAATAAAATATTGAGATATATAATCTTTTCTCTTCAACAAAATGTAGTGTTTTGATGTTATTATTTCATAACATATTTTTTCTATTATGAAGGATAAAAAACATTTAACCAATGAGGTTGGTGCCCCGATTTCGGATAATACCAACTCGCTTACTGCCGGGAGAAGAGGCGGTATTCTTTTAGAGGATAATTGGCTAATAGAGAAACTTGCTCACTTTGATAGAGAGGTTATTCCCGAACGCCGTATGCACGCAAAAGGGAGTGGTGCTTTTGGTGTTTTTACAGTAACTCACGACGTTACGAAATATAGTTGCGCTTCTGTTTTTTCGGAGGTGGGTAAAAAGACTGATTTGTTTGCAAGATTTTCTACTGTTGCTGGTGAACGTGGAGCTGCTGATGCGGAACGCGACATAAGGGGTTTTGCTGTTAAATTCTATACTGATGAGGGCAATTGGGATTTGGTTGGTAATAACACGCCTGTCTTCTTTTTGCGTGATCCTTTGCAATTTCCTGATTTGAACCATGTTGTTAAACGCGACCCTCATACCAATATGCGTTCTCCTCAAAATTATTGGGATTTTTGGACCATGTTACCCGAAGCTCTACACCAGGTTACCATTCTTATGTCAGATAGGGGTATTCCTGCTTCATACAGACACATGCATGGTTTCGGTTCTCACTCTTATAGTCTGATTAACAGAGAAGGGGTTAGACATTGGGTTAAATTTCATTGGGTTACTCAACAGGGCATTAAGAATCTTTCAAACGAAGAGGCCGAGTCTATTATCGGGAAAGATAGAGAGAGTCATCAACGTGATTTGTTTGAGGCGATAAAAAGAGGAGATT
>JAZONU010000078.1:0-3668 GCA_045654605.1 Candidatus Caccoplasma sp.
CAAAAAGGGATAAAAAATCAAATAACATAAAATATATAAACACAGATATATACACTGCTCTAAAACGAGCTAAGCACTATCTAAGCATTGATGGCTTTACAGATAAAAGTCCATATCTACAAGAGGTAATCAACGAAATAATAACAATGATTAATGCTTTTGAAGAACCTATTACAACTCCCTAATTGGAGAAAACTCAAAGCTGCTTTAGTAATCTATATCACATACTCTATCTCTTTAAAGGCATAACTACGAATAGTCTCATCGGCATGCTTTAATATTAAACAGCCATTACTTTCCACACCTATGATAGTAGCCTCCTCTACAACATTTTTTGTTGAGACAGATGTATTTTTAATTCTAAATTTTGCAGGAGTATTCAATCTATATAATAGATTGTGATATAAGTCATTCATTTCTGACTCACCTCTACTAAAGTAGTTACCATAATGCTTCTCTATTTCAGCCATCACACCCTCTAAAACCTTCTCCAAACAATATGTTTTTTCTGTCAATATTGCAAGTGATGTCGGGTTTGGTAAAGAGGTAGAAAAATCGGTTTGATTTACATTAATTCCCACACCCACCACAGACGAATCTATACAATTCGACATTAATGAATTCTCTATCAAAATACCACATATCTTTTTATCTCCACAATATATATCATTTGGCCACTTTATTTTGATATTCGAGACATAAGTGCTTAACTGTTTTGCGATAGCCACTGATACAATTTGAGATATAGCAAAGGCTTTAGTTGCCGATAATGATTGCGGTTTTATAAGTATAGAAAATAATAGGTTTTGTCCCGATGCTGACTCCCATCTATTTTCACGCTGTCCCCTTCCTGATGTTTGATAATCGGCACTTACCACACTAAAATTAGGCAATGCAGGATTACTTTGCAACATCTCTTTTAAGAGAGTATTTGTTGATGTAATTTGTGTGTAATGTATATGGTTTTTCATTATCTGGTTCGTAAATCAGGCATAAATGCATCAATAATGTGGTCTATTTCATACCTCTGACTATCTGCATCATCAAGTATTACGGATATTATATCAAAACGAACATCAAGATGATGTGGCTGCAATTCAAGGTAGTGATTGGCGGCATCAATAGTACGTTTTATTTTTTGAGGCGTAACAAAATCTTCCGGATTTCCATAGTCTGTTTTTGAACGTGTTTTTACCTCAACTATTACCAATTCCAATCCGTCTTGAGCAACTATATCTATTTCGTATTTACCAGAGTGCCAATTCTCTTCGCAAATTGCATAACCCTTCATGGCAAGATACTCCCTTGCCAACTCTTCTCCGCGTTTACCTAATTTATTATGCTGTGCCATCTTTACGCAAAGATACTTTTTTTGATACTATTTTCAAACTTTTACCTTTTTTCTATGTTTAATTTTAAAGATACCATATCAATTAAAGAGCTAAAGAAAAATTATTATGATTTACCTAAACGGAGAAATTCAAGAATTAAAAAACGAGATTATCTCAAATGGTAGTGAAGCCCCCGACTTTACAATTACAACAAAGGATATGAAGAGACTACACCTGAACGACTTTAAGGAGAAATGTATTGTCTTTAACATATTTCCAAGCATCGACACCTCTGTTTGTGCCACATCGGTTAAACGATTTAATAAAATGGCTTCTGAACTGAAAGATTGCATAGTTGTTTGTATTTCAAGAGACTTACCCTTTGCTCTCTCTCGTTTTTGTGCAGCCGAAGATATTGATAATGTAATTACCGCATCAGATTTTTTCCCTGGAGATTTTGGAGAACGATATGGTGTTTTAATATCGAAAGGAGCTTTAGCCGGATTGCTTACCCGTGCCATTATTGTGATTAAAGATGAAAAAGTATTTTATACTCAAGTTGTCGGAGATATTAACTCCGAACCCGATTATATGGAGGTGATACAAGTTTTAAGTTGGTAAGAATAATTTTAGGGCAAGATATAACATCTTTCCCTAAAATTTTATTTTAACTCCTTCATCAGCCAAACGCGTATTCCGAAATTCTGCTTGTGCCTCGTGCAACAAAAGAGTTTCATCTTTATATCGTGAAGAGAAGTGTCCTATCAACAACTCCTCAACCTCTGCCTCTTTTGCTATTATGGCAGCCTGTTGAGCTGTTGAGTGATATCGTTTCTTGGCACTTTTTTCCATATCTTTAAGATAGGTTGCTTCGTGATAAAGGAGTGTTACCCCTTTTATGAAAGGTATTATTGATGTTGTATATTTAGTATCGGAGCAATAGGCATAACTCGACGCCTTTGTTGGCGGTGATACCAACTCTCTATTGGGGATTACCTCTCCATCGGGAGCTATATAATCTGCACCCCCTTTTATGCGAGGTAGCTCTTTGAGAGGTATATTATATCTATCTACACGTTCTTTTATTATGTGAGGAAGCTTATTTATCTCCTCAAATCTAAATCCGAATGTGGGTACACGATGCTTCAATGGAAATGATGTTACTTTTAATGTTCCATCATTATATATTTCAGACGATTTTGCAGGTAACGGTTCTATTCGTATTTTCAACGTCTCTCCACTGCAATAATAGTCAATTTGAGGACGTAATATAGGTTCTAAATCGGCAGGTGCATGAATGACGATTTCTCCTGTTCGTTCGTATAATTCCAATGTTGAAATAAATCCTATAAGACCAAAGCAATGATCTCCATGCAAATGCGATATAAAGATATGTCCCAATCTGTTATGATTTAATCCATAACGATAAAATTGTTGTTGTGTTCCTTCTCCACAATCTATCATAAAGAGTTTGCCCCTATACGAAAGCACTTGAGACGAGGGGTGATGTCTTCGGGTAGGTTTGGCTGAACTACACCCCAATATGGTTAATTCAAACTCCTTCATTGCACACAACTAACAACTAACAACTAACAACTAACAACTACCTCCCTATTGCTCGTTTTAACTCATTATAAAAGGCTTGTTCATCAGGGGTAAGTTTCGATAATATCTCCTCTTCATACTCCTCTAAATCTTCCTGCTCCTCAACTTGCGATATGATAGAAGTTCCTATATCATGCATATCTTTAATAGTTTTAGCTGTCAGCAATTTGCTCGCGGTTTTTACACCGTATGTTCCTCCATGCAATATCATACTCATAAGTATTGCCATCTCGGGTTTTATCTCAAACGAGACTATTACTTTCTTGCTCATATTATCTCTTGTTTTTAAAAAAATCTTGTATTATCATGGCACATTTTTCTGCCATTACACCTTTAGCAACTTCGGTTTTGGGATGAAGGGCATCGGGGGCAAAACGAGAAAACCCTCGTTTTAAATCATCAGCACCCCACACCAACCTTCCTAATTGCGACCAACCTATTGCTCCTGCACACATTATACATGGTTCTAATGTTACATACATAGTGCAGTTATTTAGATATTTTCCTCCTAATTGATTTGTCGCAGATGTTATTGCCTGCATCTCGGCATGAGCTGTTACATCGTTAAGCATCTCGGTTAGGTTATGGGCTCGGGCTATAACCATTCCGTTACTCACAACTACTGCACCAACAGGTATTTCATCTTCGTTATATGCAAGCTCGGCTTCTCGATATGCCATTTGCATGTATCGTTCATCATCGGAGATACTCATAACTAATCTTCAAGGAAAT
>JAZONU010000079.1:0-4288 GCA_045654605.1 Candidatus Caccoplasma sp.
GGTGCCTATGAAGCAACTCTATTTTTGTATCTAATATTCCCCTCTCTACGGGAGAGGGGTTAGGGGAGAGGCTTTTTAAATCACCACTTTCACAACTTCCTCGTTTGTTACAACAAAGAATATACCTTTGCCAACTTTAATTTGTGCATTGTCGTTTACAATGGTCTCTTTTACAATTTGTCCTGCAATGTTTACCACTTTTACAACTCCATTGTAGTTGTTGATGTAGATAACACCATCTGAAGCGTATGCCTCAATGTCGTTGTTTTCGCTATCTTCTACACCTGTTTCAGGGTCGTAAACTTGAACTGCAAAGTCGTAAGCAATACCTTTGTCAAGAGCAGTTGTACAAGCACTTGGGTAATTGCCCCATGCGTTAGTGTAGATAACACGTACGTGAGATCTGCACAAAGGAGCATCCTCCGGAATAGTAACGGTTGCTGAAATGTTCATACACTCATCGTAGTTGCCATAAACATTGTGTGCTGGAGGGTTGGCACCCCATGTTTGAACTGCTGTACCAAACTCTCCGTCAACATCAAAGTCGGTGAACATTGATGCGTGGCAATATCTGATATCCTCTCTCACTGTGTATGAGCTTCCGCTACCCAATGAGTTAGCAACAAGATTAATATTGAATGTAGTTCCTGGAGTTACTTTGATAACACCGGGAACAAGAACGTATGCACTACCTGGGTGTGAAGTTGCTGAGTAAGAGATATTCTCATCTGCTCCACTTGTAGTTACACTTTTTAGGTAGTTGTTTATATATGTAGCACCTGAAGGAGTGCAGTATTCTGGTGCCTCTTCTCCTGAAGGTAACTCTCTGAAGTTTGCAACAAACTCTGTATCTGCTTTAATCGCCTCAGTTGTGAATGTTGCAGAAGTTGAAACCTCAACATCGTTTACTGTCCAATTTAAGAACTTATAACCGCTATCTGCTGTTGCTGTAAGAGTAAGTGTTGAACCATATGCTACAGGTTCTGTTACTACTGTTGCTGTACCTCCTACGCCTGCAGTTACTGTTACATTAAGTTTCTTAACATCAAATGTTGCTACATAAGTGGTATTTTCTACAAGAGCAGTAGTGTATGATATCTCTGTTGAGATAGTCTCTTCACCAACTTTCCATCCTGCAAACTCATATCCTTCTGCTGCTTGTGCAGTAAGAGTTACTGTTTGCTCAGTTTCGTTGATTGATAGTTGTGCTGTACCTCCATTAACAGGAGTCGCAGATACTGTAATACCATAAGTATCTTTTACGTTGTAAACAACCTCTACACTCTCACTCATTAGACGAATACCCTCTTGTGCTGTAACCTTTACAGAGTAAGAGCCTTCGGCGTTAGCAGTGAATTTAATTTTTCCGTTTTCAACTTTAGGACTCTCTTCTGTTGGGTTCTCTCCGTTTATTGTGTAGTATAGATTGTGCCATTCTGGAGCCTCAACGCTTACAACAACTTCGCTACCTATATTAATGTCTCCACCTGTTGAGTTAACTGTTGGTTTAGCAGTTACTGCCTCTTCAGAATGAGTTACTGTACGATATGAAATATATGGAGTAAGGTCTTTTTTAACAGTAATTCCGCTTACTGTTACATCTCCTTGATCATCTCCATAGTTTTTCATCTTCAACTCAACACGGTCAGCATATACATACACCATTAGTGCTTGAATAATGCGACGGTCTGCTAATTGTCCATTCTCAAATACGTTCTCATAGTAACGCATTGAGCCCATAAATGCAGAGAAGAAACTCTTGTCTGAAGGTGAAGGAGTAGGAGTGGGAGTAGGTTCTGGAGTCGACTTCTCGTTAACAGTCCAAAGTATATTTGCACTTCCTGTGTAAGTGGCAGTGTTATTGCTTATTGTAACAGCAGCACCTGTCATACGTTGGTTTGTAGTGTTGTTTTGGTACATCTCATCAGTAAGAGCGTAGTATGTTCCACTCTTTACACCAACAATCATATATGTTTTACCGCTCTCAATAGATGTAGCTTTTGTTCCGGTTATAGTTGCAGCATCAGGGTTTGCAACCTCATACATATATATTTGTTGCCCTGATTCGTTATTGGCTGAGTTGCCTGAGAAACGACCTGATGAACCACAGTGTACATACTCTCTTGGGTTTCCGTTTGTATCGTTTGGAGCATTTGTCAAATTAATAGTGAATGCTCCTGATGTAAGAGTTGAGTTTGCAAATGTAACATCAGATGTTTGAGTTGTTACTGCAGCAAGATTCTCTGAGTTATATCCTAAGTATGCTTTTGAATCGTAGTTTTGGATATAGTATGTGCTTGTAGTTGTTGGAGTGGTAGGAGTTGTTGTTCCTGTTGTAGTTCCTGTATATTTTGAACCATCAGCAGCATAAACTGTTACACGCTCTTCTGTTGCTGAGCGAATATATGCCGAGTTTGTACCGTGGTCGTGACCATACAACATAACAAGGTTAGGATATTTTGCTAAAGTATTTTTCAATTTAACAGCAAACTCAGGAGTCGTTGAAGAGTAGCGGTCCATACCTTTGTTTTTGTTACTCAAACCTTTTGAGTCGGAGAATGGAATGTGAACAAGGAAGAAGACTGTTTTGTCTTTGTCAGTTGCATAAATCTCCTCAAGTTTGTTGCTAACCCAGTCAACAGACTCAGTTGAGTATGCGTAAGAAGAAGCTGTTTCGAATAGATATTTGCCACCATTCAACACAACAAAGTCAAAACCTTTTACAACATAGTGATATGCAGCCAAAAGTTCAAAAGCTTCACCTGTTCCGTTTATAGCTGTTTCATAGTAACAATCCTCTTCTGCCAATGCTCCAACATCAGTTTTCATAGGAACATCGTAGTAGTCTCCGGCATTGTAAGGTTTGGGTATAGCATCGTAGTTTGCAACCTCGTACTCGTGGTTACCGTTTACATAGATAACAGGCGTTTTTGTTCCGTTAAATGCGTTGCGAGATGCCTCTATAAGCAAATCTTTTGTTATTTGCCAACTTGATTGAGGAATGGTGTTGTTACTTGTGTAGTCTCCACCAAGAACAATCAAATCTATATCCTCTTCTGCTTTAATCTTATTAAAGGTCTTTATTGCCGACTCACGGATTTTGATATTGTTAGGGTTGGTAATAAAGTCTTGTTGTGCGTGAAGGTCTGACACGCAAGCAAACGTAATTAATGGTTTCTCTTGAGCTGTTGCCTTTGAGCTAAATGCTAAAAGCATAAGAGCTACAACCATTGAACATAGTAAGTAAAATTTTCTCATTTTTTTTATAATTTTAGTTAGTTGTATATTAATTAAATTTTTCTTAATCATTTAACTCTGCTTGAGCCTCTTCAAGTTTTTGGCATTGCTCTTCCCAATACTCCATTATAACTGCAAGTTCTCTGTTCAGTTCTCCATGTTTTTGGCAGAGGTCAATGTTAGCAAAACCTTCGGGAGTTGCCAACTCTTTCTCTATCTCACCTATCTTCTCCTCAACTTTGGCAATTCTCTTTTCTGCATCGTTCACTGCATTCTGAAATTGTCTTATCTTTCGTTGAATCTCCTTGCGTTCCAAGTATGACAGTTTGTTCTCCGAAATCTCTTTTGGTTGTTCATCTTTTTTATCAACCTTTTTCTTCTCTAACTCTGTCAAACTATCAATTTTTCTCTTTTGAAGAAAATCGTAAATACCACCTAAGTGCTCTGTAACTTTTCCTCCGCCAAACTCATATACCTTTGATACAAGTCCGTCAAGAAATTCACGGTCGTGCGATACAATTATTACTGTTCCGTCAAAAGCCTCAATGGCCTTTTTTAGAACATCTTTTGTACTCATATCAAGATGGTTTGTCGGCTCATCAAGAATAAGTAGATTAACAGGTTCAAGCAGTAGCTTTATCATAGCTAATCTTGCTCTTTCACCACCCGATAAAACTTTAACTTTTTTATCCGAAGCCTCTCCTCCAAACATAAAGGCTCCCAATATGTCGCGAATTTTTGTGCGAATATCTCCAACTGCTACACGGTCTATTGTATCAAAAACTGTAACTTCACCATCTAATAGCTGCGCTTGATTTTGAGCATAGTATCCAATCTTTACATTGTGTCCTATTTTCAAATTACCAGTATAATCGACACTGCCTGTAATACACTTTACAAGTGTTGTTTTACCCTCACCATTCTTTCCAACAAAGGCAATCTTATCTCCACGTTTAAGTGTAAATGTGGCATTCGAAAATATATGACGTTCTCCGTAATATTTACCAACCTCTTCCACAATAAGTGGATAGTCTCCGGAACGTGGAGCAGG
>JAZONU010000080.1:0-1066 GCA_045654605.1 Candidatus Caccoplasma sp.
GAGAATGTAGAATATTCAATTGAAGTAACACCCTCGGGGATAGTTATGCTTGTTAGGCTTGTGCAATCAAAGAATGTACGACCTCCAATTGAAGTAACACCCTCGGGAATAGTTAAGCTTGTTAGGCTTGTGCAATCACGGAATGCTTCATATTCTATTGAAGTAACACTCTCGGGGATAGTTATGTTTGTAAGGTTTGAGCAACCAGAGAATGCACTATTTCCAATTGACATAACACCCTCAGGAATAGTTATGCTTGTAAGGCTTGAGCAATTTTCGAATGCATACCATCCAATGGAAGTAACACTCTCGGGAATGGTTATACTTGTTAGGCTTGAGCAACCTTCGAATGCACCGTTACCAATTGATATAACACTCTCGGGAATGGTAATGCTTGTTAGGCTTGAGCAACCATAGAATGCATAATAACCAATTGACGTAACACTCTCGGGAATAGTTATGCTTGTTAGGCTTGAGCAACCACGGAATGCTTCATATCCTATTGAAGTAACACTCTCGGGGATAGTTATGCTTGTTAGGTTTGAGCATCTACAAAATGCATAATTTCCAATTGAAGTAACACCCTCGGGGATAGTTATGCTTGTAAGGCTTGAGCAACCATCATATGCAAACTCTCCTATTGAAGTAACACCCTCAGGGATAGTTATGTTTGTTAGGCTTGAGCAACCACGGAATGCACTACCTTCAATTGAAATAACACCCTTGGGGATAGTTATGCTTGTTAGGCTTGAACAATAAAAGAATGCTTGCACTCCAATTGAAGTAACACTCTCGGGGATAGTTATGTTTGTAAGGTTTGAGCAACCAGAGAATGCACTATTACCAATTGAAGTAACACCCTCAGGGATAGTTATGCTTGTTAGGCTTGTGCAATCACGGAACACAGCATATCCAATTAAGGTAACACTCTCGGGGATAGTTATACTTGTAAGGCTTGAGCAATCTTCGTATACATAACGACCAATTGATACTACACCTTCAGGGATAGTAATGCTTGTAAGGCTTGAGCAAGTTTCGTATGGATGCCAGCCAATTGGAGGTACAC
>JAZONU010000081.1:0-1269 GCA_045654605.1 Candidatus Caccoplasma sp.
TTCTTCTCTCATATATACGCGAGTCATTCTATCAGCCTCCTTATGGATAGTATACCACTTTTTGAGAAAAATCAAGTTAAGGGGATAAAAGTTTCTGTTTTTTTATAAATTCACCCCTTATCTCCATTTTTTTATTTCCGTATATTTGAACTGTTACAAATTTTGCATCAGGTTGGGATGGTTCATATTTGGTAACAGATGGAACATCTGCATACAGCTCAATGGATTTGCAAGCTGATAATAAGATTGCATTCATATATGAGAAAAACTACACATCATTTGGAAGGGTAGCAAATCCTGTTTCAACATGTTTCCCTAACGGAGAGGGAGATCATGGCTATGACGGATATGACAATACATATGTATCATACAACTTGGAGTATATAACCAATGGAGCATATACTGTTAAGCCAAATGTTAACAGAGGAGAAATTGTAAAAGGTTATTTAACTACTTTGGTTGAACAATCAACAGAAACAGCAGATGTTAAAGCAGAGTTGAAAACAAAAATTGCCGAATTTGGCGATAATCCAACCACAGCACAAGTAGATGCAATATATAGTGTACTATATGCTGATCCATGGGATGGTAAAGTTGTAACATTTACAAATGTTCAGTCAAATGGAGATAAGCGTGCATTATATATAAATGGAAGCAATGTATTATCATTAGGAACAACAAGCCAAACAGCAGAAAGTTTAGGGGCATCAGCACAATTCTTATGTATAAAACAGGCTAATGGTAAATATACATTTAAAAACATTGCAACCAACAATTATATGATATGGATAGGTAGTGCTGATGGTTATAATAACAATACCGGAACTCTATCGACATACAACGCCACTTATTGCGATTGGTCAATAAATGATGCAAACTCAACAAAAGCGGGTACATACTGCTTGGTAAGTAAAAGAGGAGACGGAACAACTAATGGCTCATTGATTGTTGCACAATCAAATGGTGCATTTGATAAATGGGCAGATACTCCTATTTGTGGTCAACACACTGATGGTAACTATTACAGTAATGTATATGAAATAGGAATAGTATCAGGAGTTGCAACCGAGGAATTAATAGACTCTGCAAAAGAGATAATAAGCAGCACAGGGGTAGGCTATCCAAAACAAGGTTCTTCTGCTCGCGCGGCATTGCAAAATGCAATTGCTGCAGCAGAGGCTAATCCAACTGCAGCAGCGGGTATAATATTGCAAAATGCTATTAATACTTACTATACAGCAACCGATATTAAGTCGGATCGTAGCCATG
>JAZONU010000082.1:0-2496 GCA_045654605.1 Candidatus Caccoplasma sp.
ATAGCTCGCCCGATTTTGATGCTGTGTATAGTCTAATATTCTCAGGGAAACGTCCTTTTAATAGCTCAATCTCTGATAGTGAATGAACTGGTAGTACAGAATGACGCGATTGCAGGTTTTGTGTCAACAGTTCCCAAAATGGACCAAAAGTAAATTCTTCTTTTAGCTCCACTCCATTTACCAAAGCTTTTTTTACGCCTCTGTTTCGCAACGAGTTGAATATTGCTTCTTGAGATAGATTTATTGTTGAGGATATTCCGCACGACTCTATTTGTGCTTTATTCCTATATAGTGCATACAAATCCTCTTCTGCTGGTTTTGTATGATATATGTGAGGTATTGGTTTGTATATCAACTCAACAAAATTAAGATTTCGATAATAAGCAAGTATCTTTTCAAATATATCGAGAACCAATGCTCCTTTACAACGAGAAGTCATTATAAGCCCTCCGTATGTTAAACCCTGATGCGAATATATAACCGAACCTTGTTCGTTAGCAGGGAATAGAGCTATTATATCTCCATTCATTTCAAAGAGCAGAGAGTGGTCCGTAAATCTATCAGAGTGATAATCAAGATATTGACGTTTTATAAGGAATGTTCCATTACGCGACTCTTCCACCGCCATATCCCACACCTGCTCCATTGAGGGTTCGTATCGTTTACATAATATGTTATCCATACCTGTTTTTATTTACCTAACCATAATTCAGGATCAAGCTTTGTTCTCTCTTTCCATAATTGGAAGTGTAGTAGCGTTGAATTATCATCTTCTGGGTCGGAATATATCTTTCCTATATTCTGACGTGTATCTACCTTATCACCCGTTTTAACATATACCTCTTTTAGGTTTGAATATATTGAGAGATAGTTTCCGTGTCTGACTATTACAGAACTATTGTATCCTGGTGTTACAAATATTTTTGTTACTACTCCTTTAAATATGCTTCGAGCTAATGTTTCGGGTTTTGTTTTTATGACTATTCCGCTATTTTCAACCTGCACATATTTTAAATCTTGATGTTGTTGCTTTCCATAATGCCCTACTATCATATATTTACCCGATAATGGCATTGGCAACTTACCTTTGTTTTCTGCAAAATTCTTTGCCAAAACCTGCTCCTCTTTGGTCATGACATATCCGCCCTCGGTATCAGATTTTGCACCTTGCGATTGGCTCTTATTTTGCATTGATTTTTTTGCCTCTTCGGCTATCAATTTTTCTATTTCTTTCTTTAAAGCCGCTGCCTCTTTTTTCTGACGATCTAACTCTTTACGAAGTGCACTTTCGTTTTGATTAGCTTTATTTACAACCTCTTTTTGTTTGTTTTCTTTTGCCTTTAAATTTTTATTCTCCTGTTCTAATTTAGCTAAATTACTATTTTTTTGAGCTTTTAAATTTTGGAGTTCACTTCGTTTACTCTCCAACTCTTCTTGACCTTTTTTTATCTCATTTGCCTGATCTTTACGAAGAGTTGAAAACTCTTTCAGATATCTTGCTCTTCGGATTGCTTGTGAAAATGTGTTTGCCGAAAATAAAAAGGCAAAGGCATTATATCCTAAATTCTTACGATATATTGCTCGTACAGATTGTGCATAATCCTCCTTCTTTTCTTGAAGCTTTTTCTCTGCCTCTTCAATTTTCTTTGTTAGTTCCTTCTCCTCGTTATTTAAACGAGTTATTTCGGTATTAATTTTCTTTATTGACTTGCGTTGCTCTTTTATCTCGGCTGTTATTTCGTTTAAAGCCGATAAGGATTTTTTTGCCTCCTTTTGTGCTGCCTTTAATTTTTTATTGGTATCTGCTACTTTTTTATCGGTCTTTGATTTCTCCGCCTTTAATGTATTCACACTCTTTGATGCAGCTGATACTTCGGGAGCTATAATTAATAAAGCAAAAAACAGTATTAATATTCTCTTTATTATCATTTGATATATTTTTCTATTAAGCTTTCTAATGAGACTTCTTTATATCGTGAAGATACACTTGTTTCTGCAACCACAGTTTTATTCCACTCAGGTGAGAGATTCTTTATTGATACAGAGAATGGTATCCCAATTTTTTTATCGAGAGGTTGAACTACAACTGTTGATGGTCGTAGCTTTCCTGATGCATCGGCTTTGTATTGAGAATACTCACATCGAGCAACAGCAGTTCCATTGTATTCCATTGTTGTACTCTTTAAGAGTGGTGTATTGTCATATACAAATGATATTGAAACATTCTCCGCTATATCGTTTTTCATTATTGTTCCATCCGAAGTACTGCTCCATTTAAAATTATTGATTTTTTCTATTGTTAGAGGTTCTCCTACTACAAACGGAATTCCCAATATCATTTTTTGCAACTCACTAATTCCTGCCCCAATAGGTAGTTTATCACTTATTTTGGAGATAGACTCTCGAGCAACCACAGAGTTTATTTTATCAACAACAATGAGAGAGTCTTTTGTCATTATAATTCGAAACATCTCTATTCCTAATAGAGGTTGTACC
>JAZONU010000083.1:0-1444 GCA_045654605.1 Candidatus Caccoplasma sp.
TGCAAAAAAAAATTTATAATATTTGATATTTTTATCATATATATAGGTGTAATGTTTTGCACAAAAGAGTTATATTTGCATAATTGATATAATAGTGAATTATTAGTATAAACAAAATTAATAAACGAAATGGCATTAAAGATTGTCGTACTTGCAAAACAAGTACCCGATACCAGAAATGTGGGCAAAGATGCTATGAAGGAGGATGGTACAGTTAATCGTGCTGCCCTTCCTGCTATCTTCAACCCAGAAGATTTGAATGCTTTAGAACAAGCATTACAACTCAAAGAGAAAAATCCCGGAACAACAATCACGTTGCTAACCATGGGTCCTCCACGTGCAGCAGATATTATTCGCGAAGGTCTTTATCGCGGTGCGGATGGCGGTGTGCTTTTAACTGACAGAGCTTTTGCCGGTGCTGATACTTTGGCTACCTCATACGCTTTGTCTTGTGCCGTAAAAAAAATTGGCGATGCAGATATCATCATTTCAGGACGTCAAGCTATAGACGGAGATACTGCTCAAGTAGGTCCTCAAGTTGCAGAAAAGCTTGGTATTCCTCAAGTTACATACGCAGAAAAAATAGTCTCTGTTGAAGGAAATGAGATAGTTATTGTTCGTCGTCTTGAACATGGTACAGAAACCGTAAAGGCAAAACTTCCTTTGTTGGTTACTGTTAACGGTTCGGCAGATGAGTGTCGTCCCAGAAATACAAAAATGGTTCAACGTAACAAATATGCAAAAACTCCATCAGAAAAAGCTTCATTAGCTGACACTTCTCTTTACGAAAAAAGAGCTTATCTAAATCTTGGAGAGTGGAGTGCCGCTGATGTTGATGCTGACCTTTCTCAAACAGGTCTTGCTGGTTCTCCCACAAAGGTTAAGCAAGTTGAAAATGTTGTTTTCCAAGCAAAAGAGAGCAAACGCTTGACTACCGCAGATGAGGAGATTGACGAGTTAATGAAAGAATTGATTACTAACCATACCATCGGCTAATTATGAATAATTTAATTGTATATTGCGAAATTGATAACGGCATTATAGCCGATGTTAGTTTAGAGTTATTGACCAAAGGTCGTACTCTTGCAAATAAGTTGGGATGCCAACTTGAAGCTCTTGTTATTGGTTCGGAGCTTGCAGGTGTTGAGAAACAAATTTTCCCATACGGAGCTGACAGAATATATATGGCGGACGACAAACGTCTTGCTCCATATACATCTTTGCCTCACGCAGCTATTCTCACAGGTTTATTCAAGGAGATTAAACCTCAAATATGTTTGATGGGTGCTACATGTATTGGTAGAGATTTAGGTCCTCGTGTCTCTTCGGCTCTTCACAGTGGATTGACTGCTGATTGTACCTCTTTGGAGATTGGACCTCACACTGATAACAAAAGTGGTAAAACTTACGAAAACTTACTATATCAAATACGTCCAGCTTTTGG
>JAZONU010000084.1:0-2509 GCA_045654605.1 Candidatus Caccoplasma sp.
TACTGCCTGCCGACAAACGTTGGAATAGTGCTTGGGCTGTTGGTGCAGGATGGACACCATCGCAATATAAGTTCTTTAAACGACAGCGAGTACTTACCAATCTTAATCTAAAGGCATCGTATGGATATATGGCAAACCTCAATGGAGTATCAATATCTTCAACAGTAGCAAGTTTTGCTTACTCAACATCAAAGTATGAGACACAACGTCCGCTTGATTTGCTCTCTCTATACAATAGCGATCTTCGTCCAGAGCAGACAAAATCTGTTGATGCAGGTTTGAGTCTTGAGTTTTTTAAGCGTTTGACTATTGATGTTAATTGGTATAACCGTAAGACAGAAGATGCTCTGTTAGATGTGCCAATTCCTGCATCAACAGGATACACCTCATTGAAACGTAATATAGGCTCGTTGCAAAATCAGGGAGTAGAGTTAAACGTAAATGCCAAATTGGTTGATCTCTATAATTGGACATTCATTATTGGAGCAAACATGGCATACAATAAGAATAAGGTACTTGACCTCTATTATACCGATAAAATATACACTTCAGACGAGTCTATTGTTCCCGATTATGAAGTTGGTAAATCGTATGATATGCTGTATGGACCAGAGTCGTTAGGAATTAATCCGTTAACAGGATATCCCGTATTCCTTCTTCCTGATGGAACAGAAAAACAGGCAACAGAACCATTAAAAGCCGAAGATGTAATAGCATTAGGATATTCAACACCACCCTATACTGGAAGTTTTAAATTTACATTAACTTATCGTTCATTTGATTTAGATGTAGATTTCTATTATGCATTAGGAGGAATACAACGCTATAACTACTCGTATGTAAGGACAAAAGATGATATTCATAAAAATGCAGTTGCAGGACAGACCGAAAATATGTGGTTCCGTCCAGGAGATCAGGATAAATTATATCCAACACCATTTTATACATCAACAACTGCCGAGAATAACATTTCGCTATATCCCAACTCGCTAACGGTGGGCAGTAGCGACTACCTACGTCTCTCATTAATATCGTTACGTTACAGAGTACCACCCAAATGGTTGGCACAACATATAAAATTTGTAAAGTATGCAAACTTTTCTTTCCAAGCATCAAACATCTTTACATGGACAAAATATAGTGAGTCAGACCCAGAGAGTGGAACACTTGCAGGAACATTACAGCCTGTATATACAATTAATATGAGTTTAACATTCTAACACTCCAAGATAATGAACAAGATTGTAAAATCAATGATTAGTATTGTGCTTGTAGCACTTTTCTCGGGGTGTTCGTTAAATATTCCGCCACCCGATCAATTCTCCGACCCCGATGCAATAACAACAGTATCATCTGCACGTTCGCTATTGACGTCAGCATATATCTCATATCCTCATTATGAGTATCAGCTATCAATATTAGGAGAGGATTTTGTACCAACAAACCTATCAGGAAAAGATGTGTCGCAACAAAATCTCTATCGTTGGCAAGATAACTCAATAAACGAGTTAGCTGGAGAGGTGTGGGGAACATACTACACTACCATAGCATATTGCGATGTATTGTTAGAGCGTTTGCCAAATGTTGCAACAGAAAATAGTGCAGAAGAAAGTGAAAAGTCTGCAATAAAAAGTGAAGCACAAACACTAAAAGCTTTATGTTACTTTAATCTATTGCGACTATTTGCAACTCCATACAACAAAAATATTGATGCCGATGGTGTTGTGATAAAGAGTCGAATAGGAGTAGAGACGGTTGCTCGTTCATCAAAAGTTAAATGTGTAAGCTATATACGCAATCTATTACTTGAAGCTGTGGCTGCAAAAAACAATATCTCTGATAGAAATGGATGGATGTCGCAAAAGGTTGCATACCATATCTTATCCCAATTAGAGTTGTATGCAGGAAACTATAAAGAGGCGGCAGAGTATGCTGAAATTGTTTTAGAGGATGCAGATGATAGTTGGTTTACAGGAGCAAATTATCGTTATCTTTGGGGTGCTAACACATACGAAGGAAGAATATTTGCTTTCAACAATTCATCACCATATTATACCTCAATTCAGTATGACGAAACCAATGGAGACTATTTTGCGGTAAATCCAAAGGTTACATATTCTGTGAACGATGTGCGTATGGAGTATAACCTCTATCCATTTACAATGGCAGAGGAGAACCGAAACCTCTTTGGAAAATATAATATGAATAACCGCAAGGGAGAGGCAAACTCCTATGTTGATATGATGCGATACGCTGAAGCATATTTTATTGCTGCTGAAGCCTATTGCCATCAAGGAGAAGAGAGTTTAGGAATTTCAAAAATAAATCACTATCTTTCGTTGTGTGGAGCGGAGCAACTCCCATCAACGCTTTCGGGAGATGAGTTGATAGAGAGATTAATATCAGAGAAACTTAATGAGTTTGTAGGAGAGGGAATAAACTATTTTGACCTAAAACGTCTTGCTCTTGGTGATTTAAAACGCTATACAGCATGGGGAAAATCGACATA
>JAZONU010000085.1:0-6284 GCA_045654605.1 Candidatus Caccoplasma sp.
CATTTACAAGCAGTGGGAAGAGTAATTAGTTCAAAAAACACAATCTCTATATTGGAGAACTTCTTGTTTAATTTATCAGGTGATAAACTAACAGTAACAGCATCAGACCAAGAGACAACAATGACAACCTCTGTTGAGGTGCAAGAGTCAGAAGGAAACGGATTGTTTGCAGTATCTGCAAAAATGTTGTTAGACTCACTAAAAGAGTTACCCGACCAACCATTAACATTCGAGATAAATGATGATAATTTGGAGATATTCTTGTATTTCCAAAACGGAAAATTTAATTTCGTAGGAATAAATGGAAGAGAGTATCCTCAAAGAGCACAATTGAGTGAAACAGCAAAAACAATCTCAATGGGTTCTGATTCGTTGTTGAAAGGTATAAACAACACAGCGTTTGCTCTTGCAGATAATGATTTGCGTCCTGTTATGTCGGGTATATATTTTGATGTACATCCTGACTATATTGTATTTGTTGCATCTGACAGCCAAAAGTTAGCATGTTTCAAAAATATGACAGTACAAACAGGATTACAAACATCATTCATATTGCCACGCAAACCGGCATCTCTATTGAAAAACATCTTGGCAAAAGAGAGTGGAGATGTAACAATTACATTCGACGAGAAGAATGCTTGTTTCAATCTTGAGAACTTTGTTCTTAACTGTCGTTTAATAGAGGGAAATTATCCTAAATATGCATCTGTAATACCTCAAAATAACCCAAGCCAACTAATAATCGATCGTTCAGTATTTACAACAGCATTACGTCGTGTGGCAGTATTCTCTGATCAAGCAAGCAGTTTGGTTAAGTTGCAACTATCACCTGATAAGCTAATAGTATCTGCACGTAATATATCATTCTCAACATCAGCAGAGGAGAGCGTAGCATGTAGCTATACCGGCGATACAATGAATATCGGATTTAGTGCAAACTATTTAATTGAGGTATTGAACAATATGTCTTCGCAAGAGGTTTCAATACAGTTATCAGATCCATCAAGAGCAGGAGTAATAGTGCCAATGCAAAACGAAGAGAACGAAGATATGTTGGTACTCTTGATGCCGATAATGTTAGGAGATTTCTAACGACACTCTGATAGTAATGGAACTTAATATCAAAAATCCGATAGTATTTTTCGATTTAGAGACAACAGGTTTAAATATTGCAACCGACAGAATAATCGAAATAAGTTACTTAAAAGTGTGGCCAAATGGCAAAGAGGAGAGTAAGACTTATCGAATAAATCCCCAAATGCCTATTCCGCAAGCAAGCACAATGGTACACGGAATAACCGATGCCGATGTGGTAGATTGTCCAACATTCAAAGAGGTGGCAAAAACAATAGCGGTAGATATAAAGGGATGCGATTTGGCAGGTTATAACTCAAGTCGATTTGACGTACCATTGTTGGTTGAGGAGATGTTGAGAGCTGGAGTGGAATTTGATATTTCACGACGAAAACAAATCGATGTTCAAGCCATATTTCACAAAATGGAACAACGCACACTATCGGCGGCATATAAGTTCTATTGCGATAAAGAGCTTGACAACGCACATTCTGCCGAGGCTGATACACGAGCAACCTACGAGGTATTAAAATCGCAATTAGATAAGTATCCCAATTTGCCTAACGAAATGGGAGCATTGGCTGAGTTTACAACATATAACAACAATCTCGACTTAGCAGGTCGCATTATAAAAGACGAGCAAGGACGAGCAGTTTTTAACTTTGGTAAGCATAAAGGTAAATTGGTATTTGATGTTTTTGCTACTGATTTAGGATTTTATGATTGGATGCAAAAAGGCGAGTTTACTTTGAATACAAAAAAGGTATTAACTGAGTTGTATATGGAGTATCAACGTAAAAAAATGGGATTATAATGTTAAAAGGCAAACATATAATATTAGGAATAACAGGAAGTATAGCAGCTTACAAAGCGGCATACTTAACACGTATGTTGATAAAAAAGGGAGCAGAGGTTCAAATTGTCATAACCCCTTCGGGAAAAGAGTTTATAACTCCGGTAACCCTTTCGGCATTAACAGGAAAGCCTGTAATCTCTGAATTTTTCACAGCCAATAGTGGAGAGTGGCACAGCCACGTCGATTTAGGTCTATGGGCAGATGCAATGATAGTTGCTCCGGCAACAGCATCAACCATAGCAAAAATGGCTAACGGAGTGGCTGATAATATGTTAATAACAACATATCTTTCAGCAAAAGCACCCGTATTTATAGCTCCGGCAATGGATTTGGATATGTATAAACACCCATCCACACAAGCCAATCTAAAGAGATTACAATCTTATGGAAACTACATAATAGAACCCGCATCTGGATTTTTGGCAAGTGGACTTGAAGGCAAAGGACGTATGGAAGAACCCGAAAACATAGTCTCATATCTTGAAGCCTATTTTGAAAAAGGACAAAAATATGCAGGCAAAAAGGTTCTGATAACAGCCGGACCCACCTACGAGAAAATAGATCCTGTACGTTTTATAGGAAACCATTCAACAGGGAAGATGGGTTATGCAATAGCCGAAGAGTTTGCATCTCAAGGAGCTGAGGTAACACTAATCTCAGGTCCTGTAAATCTCACATCTTCATCAAAGATAAAACGCATAGATGTTGTGTCGGCAAAAGAGATGTGCGGTGTTGCCGAAGAGGAGTTCCAAAATGTAGATATTGCAATAATGTGTGCTGCAGTTGCCGACTATGCACCAAAAGATTATAGCCAAACAAAAATAAAAAGGGTGGGCGATTTAACAATAGAATTAGTACCAAATCCCGATATAGCTGCACGATTAGGAGCAGTAAAAAAAGAGAATCAAATTTTGGCAGGTTTTGCACTTGAGACTAACGACGAAGAGACCAATGCTCAGGCAAAACTCGTAAAGAAAAATTTAGACTATATAGTGCTGAATTCTCTTTCCAATAAAGGAACATGTTTTGGATATGATACAAATCAAATAACCATAATTGATAAAAACGGGAATAAAAACATATACCCATTAAAAGACAAAAAAGAGGTAGCTCAAGATATTGTAGAATACACACTAAATTTTATGAAATAACCAATGCGTCGAATAATATTATTCATACTCTTTATAGCATTTGGCTCTGCAATACAAGCACAAGAGTTAAATTGTAACGTAACGGTAAATTCCAGTAAAATTGAGAGTGCTGATACCGACTTATTCAAAACTCTTGAGCAGTCTATAACAGAGTATATGAACGACCGCAAATGGAGCAATGCACAAATAGCTGTAAATGAGAGGATAGATTGTAATATTTATATTACAGTAAATTCAGTGGAAGATACTCGTTATAATTGCGATATACAAGTACAAGCAAGTCGTCCTGTATATAATAGCAACTATACAACCACAACATTAAATTTAAAAGATACAGAGTGTAGCTTCACTTATCAGGAGTATGAGCCATTGATATATAATGAGAATATGTTTGAGAATAACCTAACATGTATTCTCAATTTTTACGCATATCTAATATTGGGTGTCGATTTTGACACATTCTCACTAAAAGGCGGTGAGCCATTTTTTCAGCAAGCCGAAAAATTTGTGATGATGGGGCAGGGATCGCAAGAGGCAGGATGGAGTGCTTTTGGAAATAACAGAAATAGAGCTGCGATATTAGCCGCATTTACCGAAGAGAGAACAGCTCCATACAGAGAATTACTTTATAATTATCATATAAAAGGGTTTGACGAAATGTCTGTGTCGGTAGATAAAGGACGTAAAGCAGTAACCGATGCAATAAAGGGACAGTTAAAAGCCATATATGATGAAAACTCAATGACTGTATTACTTCCAATATTTTGCGATTCAAAATTAGATGAATTGGTAAGCCTATACTCTGAAGCTCCTCAGACCGAACGAGAGGAGGTATATAAAATATTATCAAATATTTATCCTACCGAAGAGCAACGACTATCGCAGTTGCGAAAAGGAAAAGAAAACCGATAGATATGCTTAAACGATTAACCATAAAAAATTATATATTGATAGATTCTCTCACAATTGATTTTGGCGAAGGACTTTCTGTAATTACAGGTGAGACGGGTGCGGGAAAATCAATATTGGTAGGAGCGTTAGGATTGTTAGCGGGAGCAAAACCCGATACCAAAAACATATCTCAAGGAGCAACAAAAAGTGTAATTGAGGGTGTCTTTGATATTTCAAAATTGTCGCTCAAACCCATATTTGAAGAGAACGATATTGATTTTGAAGAAGATACAATTATACGTCGCGAGATAAATGAAAACGGAAAAACACGGGCATTCGTAAATGATACTCCTGTGTCGGTTTCGTTTTTGAAGGAGTTGTCAAAAAATATAATAGAGATACACTCACAACATCAAAATTTGCTACTGGCAGATAATTCATTTCAATTGGATGCAGTTGATATATATGCAGGAAATGGAGAGTTGATAGAGCAATATAAATCTCACTATAAAGAGTATCAACAATCAGCGCAAGAGTTAAAACGCTTGGTTGCACTTCACCAACAAGCAAAGCAAGAGGAAGAGTATGTGAAATATGTACTTAATCAATTGCAAGAGGCTTCAATAAAAGATGGTGAAGATAGCGAGTTGGAAGAGGAGCAGAACCAGCTATCTTATGCTGAAGAGATAAAAGAGGGACTATACAAATCGTCAACCCTCTTTGATGATGAAGATGGAATAATATCAAAACTATCAACAATATTATCGGAGATAAGATCAATAAATAAGAAGGTAAAAACTGCCGATTTATCAGAGAGAATAGAGAGTCTATATATTGAGGCAAAAGATATAGCATCAGAGATCTCATCAATGGCAGAACATGTAACCTATGATCCTCAGCGATTAGAACAAGTTGAGGAGAGACTATCTCAAATATATACACTCCTAAAACGATACAACCAACCCGATATAGCATCGCTCTTACAATATAAACATGAGTTGGAAGAGAAAATATGTACTATTGATGGCGGTGAGAGTGCAATCAATGATTTGCATAAGAGAATTGTTGCTTTGAAGGAGCTTATGGTTGAATCGGCAAAACGCTTGACAAAGGCGAGAAAAAGCGGAGGAGAGAACTTCTCAAAAGCACTTGAAGATATGGCACGACCATTATCATTGCCAAACATTAACTTCAAGGTGGAGTGGGAGCAAACCGAAGATTTCACCGAAACAGGAGCAGAAAGAGCAATATTTACATTCTCTGCAAATAAGAATGTGCCATTGACATCTCTATCAAAAAGTGCATCGGGAGGAGAGATATCTCGTTTGATGTTGTGCGTTAAGGCAATGATAGCAGCAAATCGTACAATGCCCGTTATGTTGTTTGATGAGGTTGATTCCGGAATATCTGGCGAAACTGCAGGAAAAGTAGGCGGTATTATGGAGGAGATGTCAAAAGACAGACAAATAATAGTAATTACACACCTACCGCAGGTGGCAGTTAAAGGTGCATCGCACTATAATATAAGCAAACAAGATATTGAAGAAAGAACCATAGCCACAGTAAAACAGTTAACAGAAGAGGAGAGAGTATCTGAGGTGGCAAGAATGATGAGTGATGGAGTTCTCACACCAGAAGCAATAAGTTTGGCAACACAATTATTAACACCCAAAAAATAGAGAGATGATAAAGAACAGCGATATGATATTTGGCATACGAGCAGTAGCAGAAGCAATATCAGCAGGAAAAGAAGTAGATAAAATATTAATTCGCAAGGACCTCTCGGGAGAGTTAGCAGGAGAGTTATTTGCCTTAATTAAAGGATGCGACATTGTTGTGCAACGAGTACCACAAGAGAGACTAAACTCAATAACCCGTAAAAATCATCAAGGAGTAATCGCCTTCATCTCGCCCATAAACTATCAACCTATAGAAGAGATAGTCGCATCGTTATATGAACAAGGAAAAGTACCATTTGTTTTGGTTCTTGATCACTTGACAGATGTTCGTAACTTTGGAGCAATAGCACGTACAGCAGAGTGTGCAGGAGTTGATGCAATTATAATACCATCAAAAGGAAGTGTATCGGTAACAGCCGATGCAGTTAAAACATCAGCAGGAGCATTGATGAATATTCCTGTGTGTAGAGTGACGTCATTATACAATACTGTAAAATATCTGAAATCAAGTGGTTTGCAAGTATTGGGAGCATCTGAGAAAGCAACAAAAAACTATACCGATGCAGATATGACCTTACCTCTTGCATTAGTAATGGGTGCAGAGGATAAAGGAATTTCAACTGAAATTTTATC
>JAZONU010000086.1:0-3808 GCA_045654605.1 Candidatus Caccoplasma sp.
ATTTTTACCAATATCATGAACATCACCTTTAACTGTAGCCAAAACAATTTTTCCGGCATTGTTTAATGACGAGCTATTCTCTTTTGTAATATATGGTTGAAGAATTTCAACAGCACACTTCATGGTTCTGGCACTTTTAACCACTTGAGGTAAAAACATTTTACCCTCACCAAACAGAGAGCCAACTCTGTTCATACCATCCATAAGTGGACCTTCTATAATATCAACAGCAGAGCCATATTGAGTTAAAGCCTCTTTAATATCGCACTCTAAATTGTCGCTGTAGCCTTTAATAAGAGCATTGCTTAATCTTTCTGCGACAGTTTTATCTTCGTTTAATTCTGTATTGGAAGAGTTATTATTAACCTTAATCTCCTTAACGCTCTCTGCAACCTCAACTAATATTTCTGTAGCATTATCTCTTCTGTTAAGGATAACATCTTCAACTGCCTCTAAAATATTTGTTGGAATATCGTTATAGTTAACACTTGTTGCAGGGTTAAGAATAGCCATATCCATACCCGCATTAATAGCGTGATACAGAAATACCGAGTGCATAACCTCTCTTATGTAGTTATTGCCTCTAAATGAGAATGATAGATTGCTAACGCCACCGCTAACCTTTGCGTGAGGCAAATTTGATTTTATCCAACGGGTTGCCTCTATAAAGTCTTTGGCGTAGTTTTTATGTTCATCAATACCTGTTGCCACAGCCAATATGTTGGGGTCAAATATAGTATCTTCAGGGGCAAAATTGCATTTTGTAGTTAGTATGTTATATGCTCTTTTGCAGACAGCAATTTTTCTCTCAAAGGTATCTGCTTGTCCCTCTTCGTCAAAAGCCATAACAACAACTGCGGCACCCATATCTCTAATACGTTTTGCTTTTTCAACAAAGATATCTTCACCCTCTTTAAGGCTTATTGAATTGACAATGGCTTTACCTTGAACGCATTTAAGACCGGCTTCAATAACTTTCCAATCCGAAGAGTCAATCATAAACGGAACTTTGCATATCTCAGGTTCAGAGGCAAGCAATCGAAGGAAAGTAACCATCTCTTCCTGTGTATTTAACATGCCATCGTCCATGTTTATGTCAATTATTTGAGCCCCATCCTCAACCTGTTTAAGAGCAATAGAGAGGGCTTCGTTATAATTCTTCTCATTAATTAAACGTAAGAACTTTCGAGAACCTGCAACATTACACCTCTCACCAACATTAACAAAATTATTCTCTTTGCAAATACACAATGGCTCAAGACCCGATAAAATAAGTTTTGTTTCACGTTTAATAGGAGTATGAGGATATTTGTCATTCGCAATTTCTGATATCGATTTTATATGCTCAGGAGTTGTACCACAACAGCCACCAACAATGTTTGCAAGTTTCTCTTCAATATAAGGCCTTATGTTGGCAACCATGGTTTCGGGAGTTTCGTCATACTCTCCAAAACGATTTGGTAACCCGGCATTTGGGTGTACAGAAATATAGAATGGAGCAATCTCTGCTAATCTACGCAAGAATGGTAAAATATCCTTTGCTCCAAACGAACAGTTAATACCTACCGATGTAATTGGAGCATGAGAAATTGAAGCAATAAAAGCCTCAAGTGTTTGTCCCGAAAGAGTCCTTCCTGCATTATCGGCAATTGTTACCGAAACCATAAGAGGTAGTTCAATACCTTTTTTATTAAACAAATATTCAACTGCATCAATAGCACACTTTAAGTTGAGTGTATCAAAAACAGTCTCTAAAAGGATAATGTCCACACCCTCATCAATAAGAACCTCAATTTGTTCGCAATAAGCACTAAATAACTCGTCGTACGTAATGGCTCTTTTAGCAGGGTCATTTACATCGGGCGATATAGAGCAACTCTTATTTGTTGGACCAACACTGCCTGCTACAAAGCGGGGTTTGTTGGGAGAGGAATACTTCTCTGCAGCCTCTTTTGCAATTCTTACAGCAGCTCTGTTAATCTCCGAAACATAGTTCTCTAATCCATAATCACTCATCGAAACCGAAGTAGCGTTAAAACTATTTGTTTCGATAATATCAGCACCAGCTTCGAGATATGCTTTGTGAATGTTTTTAATAATTTCTGGTTGAGTAAGAACTAAAATATCATTGTTCCCCTTCAACTCTTTCGTAAAATTTTTAAATAAATCACCTCTAAAATCATCTTCGTTCAAATTCAACTTCTGAATTTCAGTACCCATAGCACCATCCAGAATAAGAATTCTATTATTTAGAAGTTCCTTAAAATTATATGCAGACATAAGAATAATCTATTAAATAATTTTGTCAGGGTTTTTGGCAATAAACTCTTTCCAACTCTTACAACCCTTTTCTACGATTGGCGATTTCATTTGGTAGTAGTGGCAAAGTGCAGCTGCAACAGCATCAGTTGCATCGAGTTGAGGAGCCATTTTCTCCGCAGGAATGTGTAATATGCGTTTCAGCATATCAGCCACTTGCTCTTTCGATGCAGCACCATTACCCGTTACTGCCAATTTAATTTTTAAAGGAGCATACTCGGTTATAGGTAATCCATGGTGAATGGCAGCAGCCATAGCAACACCTTGAGCTCTACCAAGTTTTAGCATTGATTGAACATTTTTTCCAAAAAACGGAGCTTCAATAGCTAAATCGGTAGGAGAGTATTGGGTAATTAACCCCGACACCCGTTCATATATTCTATTCAATCTCATATAATGGTTCTCCATTTTGTTAAGTTTAAGAGTCCCCATTACAACCAATTGAGGCTCTTTCTCCGAACAATTAATAACACCATAGCCCATAACATTTGTGCCAGGGTCGATGCCTAAAATTATTTTTTTAGAACTCATTATATCTAATTTAAATCAAAATATATACTATTACAAAAATACAAGAAACAAGCGAAATAATCTTATTCCGAATGTAAAAAAAAGACAGAGATTTGAAAAATCTCTGTCTTTTTGAAATATATTGTAGTTTGTTTATTATTACAATACACCTTGAGCCATCATTGCTTTAGCAACTTTCATGAAACCAGCAACGTTAGCACCTTTAACGTAGTTGATGTAACCATCCTCTTGTTTTCCGTAAAGAGTACATTGTGCGTGAATATCTTTCATGATAGATTGAAGTTTTGCATCTACTTCCTCTCTGCTCCAGCTTAGTTTGATTGAGTTTTGAGTCATCTCCAATCCACTTACTGATACACCACCTGCGTTAGCAGCTTTACCGGGAGCGTAAAGGATTTTAGCGTTCAAGAACTCGTTAACAGCTTCGGGAGTAGAAGGCATGTTTGCACCCTCTGACACTGCGAAACAGCCGTGTGCAAGAAGTGCACGAGCGTCATCACCATCAATTTCGTTTTGGGTAGCACTTGGCATTGCTATATCGCATTTCTCATTCCAAGGACGAGCACCCTCAACATATTTACATCCGTATTTCTCGGCATACTCTCTGATACGTCCACGTTGGATGTTTTTCAAGTTGAAGATAAATGCAAGTTTCTCTTCGTCTATACCATCTGGGTCGTAGATGTAACCATTGCTATCAGACATTGTAACAACTTTTGCACCAAGGCTCAAAAGTTTTTTAACTGTATATTGAGCAACGTTACCAGAACCTGATACTGCAACAACTTTATCTTTGATGTCGATACCTTTAGTTTTCAACATTTCAAGCAAGAAATATACGTTACCGTAACCTGTTGCCTCTGGGCGAACAAGAGAACCACCAAACTCAATACCTTTACCAGTGAAAGTACCAGTGTTCTCAAGAGCCATTTTTTTGTACATACCATACATGTAGCCA
>JAZONU010000087.1:0-8540 GCA_045654605.1 Candidatus Caccoplasma sp.
AAATTATCCATTTTTAGATGATTCTTTACATTAATAATTTGACAATGCAGAGTTTACATTTATCATATATTTTTCTATTGTCGATGATTTAAGTATTGCTTTTTTCTCCTTTTTAATCATATCGGGCAGAATGTATTCCCAATAGGGTTTCATTTTACTTAAGAATTGTGTATTACCAAGCAGACGTGGAGATAACTCTTCATACATTTTATCGTGCATAATACGAATGAGAGTTGCTTTCTCTTTGTTTGCAAACTCTCTACTCTCTTTATACTCTACTGCTAATGCAGGGTTGGCTAATAATCCTCTGCCTAACATTATGCCTTCAAGTTTCGGGAAGCGTTCCTCGATTTTCTTTATATCAGAAAGAGTCAATATATCTCCATTATATATAATGGGGTGTTTACACTCTTCATAAAATAGTGCAAAGGTATCAACATCGACAGGCTTCTTATACTGCTCTACTCCCAATCGGGGATGCATTGTTACGCTACACAATGGTGCATCATTCAGTATTGGCATAAGTTCTCTCCACTCATCTTTACTCTCCCACCCCAAACGCATTTTTACTGAAAACTTAATATCACTACACTTTTTAACCTCTTGCATAAGAGCCGAAACCATATCGGGATATGGTAATATTCCTGCTCCTCTCTTACGTTTTGCCTGAAGTATGAATGAACACCCCATATTTATATCTACTCTATCGTACCCCTCTGCTCTTATTAACTGCAAGAGCGGTTGCATCTCTTCTGGCGAAGAGGCTATTATCTGCGGAACGAGTGATGATACACTATTGTTTTTACGTTCAACATCTCGAATATCCTTTGAGCGTATCTCGTTACGTTCATAACGTAAAAAGGGCGTGTAGTAGGTATCTACTCCACCAAATACCGATGAGTGTAAGTTTCGCCATACCGCCTCGGTGTATCCTTGCAATGGGGCTGAATATATTTTCATAAGGACAAAGATAGGTTATTTTTGAATATTTAGTAACTTTGTAGAAACAACTTATTTCTTGAAATGGAAATTTTAAAAGAACTATATAAAACCGAAAGAGGCGAATATCCTCAAACCATTACCAAATTATCGGGAGATGGTTCAAACAGATGTTATTACAGATTATCCTCTAAAGAGATATCTTATATTGGTGTAGCTGGTGTTTCAAAAGAGGAGAATGTTGCATTTATAACCATCGCTAACACTTTTAATGAGTGCAATATTAATGCTCCAAAAATTATTGCAGTAAGCGAAGATATGATGCACTACATTCAAGAGGATTTGGGAGACGAGACTCTTTTTGCCTCACTGAAAGAGAGTCGCGAGTGTGGAGTTTTTAGCAACGAGGATAGTGAAAAACTATGTAGGGCTATCTCTTATCTTGCAGATATTCAATTTTTGGTTGGCAAAAAACTTGATTTTAATGTTTGCTATCCTGTTTCAGAGTTTAACAAAACCTCTACATTTTGGGATTTAAACTACTTTAAATATTGCTTCTTAAAGAACATAGGTATTGAAATTGACGAACCTCGTTTGGAGAAGGAGTTTACTCTACTTTGCAACTTACTTTTGGAGGAGAACGACAACACCTTTTTATATAGGGATTTTCAATCTCGCAATGTTATGTGGCACAACAACGAACCATATTTTATAGATTTTCAGGGTGGAAGACGTGGTCCTATATATTATGATGTAGCTTCGTTTGTTGGTCAAACTCGCGCTAAATATAGCGAAGAGGTATGCGAAAAGATGATTGACGCTTACCTTGTATCCCTATCAAAATATAAGTATGTAAACAAGGAGAGTTTTACTAAAAAGTTAAACTTGTTTAGAATATTCCGTCTGCTTCAAACTTTGGGAACATACGGATACAGGGGGTTGTTTGAACATAAAAAAGCGTTTATCGATCCTATCCCCTCCACTCTTTCACAACTTTTGAATTTACTAAAGAGTTGCGACATCAACCTACCCTATATAAAGAGTGTAATAGAGAAAGCAAAAGAGTTACCTCGTTTTAAAATAGATGATTACAAAGGATTAACTGTAGATGTTATGAGTTTCTCTTTCCACAGGGGTATTCCTGATGACTATTCGGGCAATGGTGGTGGTTTTGTTTTCGATTGCAGAGCAATTCACAACCCAGGTAGATATGCGGAATACAAAAAACTGAATGGCATGGATGCTCCTGTTATTGAGTTTTTGGAACAAGAGAGCAATATTATTGAGTTTTTAGATAGTGCATACTATATGGTTGACAATATGGTTGACACATATTTAAAAAGAGGTTTTACTCATATTCAAATTTGCTGTGGTTGCACAGGCGGACAACACCGCTCGGTTTATAGTGCCGAACATATTGCGAAACATCTTGCAGAGAAGTTTGGTGTAAGAGTTAATGTCAATCATATTATGTTGAACCGCTCATATACCATAAAAGAGAGATGAATGCAATTATATTAGCGGCAGGGCTTGGCACTCGTTTGCGACCGCTTACCGATAAGACACCTAAAGCTTTAGTTGAGGTTGGTGGCAAAACTATGCTTGAACACCAAATTTTGAAACTTAAAAAGGCTGGTTTCAACAATATTGTTATAAATATTCACTATTTTGGTGAACAGATTATTGAGTTCTTAAAAGAGAATGATAATTTTGGATTGAATATTAAAATATCTGACGAGAGAGATTTACTTTTAGATACCGGGGGCGGTATTGCCCAAGCAGGAAAGATGTTTGACAACGACTCTCCTATTCTTGTTCATAACGTAGATATTTTTACAAACTTAGATTTAACTCGCGTTTATAATGAGGGGGCAAAATATGATGTTATGCTTGTTACCGAAAAGCCTCGTTCAAATAGAGTTCTGTTTTTCAATAATAATGTTCTGTGTGGCTGGAGAAACAAAACTACCGACGAGACTATTTTAACCTCACAGGAGTACTCCACAAACCCTGACGACGAACGTGCTTTTATGGGGATACATGTTTTGAACCCCAAAACTATAAATTTAATGAGCAAACACAACAAGGCGTTCCCTCTTATTCCATTCTATTTGAATGCTTCTAAAAACAGAGAGTTAAATATTGGAGAACTCTTCTGCGGTAGCGACACCGTAAGAATTGATGCTGGCAAACCCGAAGTTTTGGAGGAGTGCAAAGAGATTATTGAGAAGTTCTATTTATAACATTAGATACTAATAAAAAAGAAGCGAGGTAAGTTTTTTAAGCTATACCTCGCTTCTGTGATTATTATATATTATGCTATAATACAACTTTTACAGTATTGTTATTTGCTTTAACTACATATACCCCTCTGGGAAGATTTGCCATATCAAATACCTCATTACCAACAACAGTTTGTGTTAAAACGGCCACTCCTTTTAAATTATATACAGTTACTTGCGTTGGTTCAGACACTCCATCTACAACAAGTTCGTCTCCACGTATAAATACACTTGGCTTTTCTTCGTTATAACTCTCTTCTACGCCTGTGAAATCGACCTCAATAAAGTTTGTAAACTGATTCCATTCGGCAGCTTGTTTATACAAAGACAATGAACCCTGTGGAATATATACAGGAATATCTCTTTTTGCCCATGTAAAATTGCCATAATCTGCAACAGGTGGTTGAGGATTATATGAGATTATTTGTTGTATATTTTTTGATAGGGTGAATGCATTAGGTTCTAAAGTTTCAACTGAAGATCCAATCTCAAGATAAGTAAGAGAATCACATAACGTAAATGCTCCGTATCCTATCCTTTTTGTTGAGTATGGTATTGCTACTGATTTCAATTTAGTATTACAAAATGCAAACATTTCAATTGTTTGCGTAGTAGCCGGAATATTCACATCGGTAAGTGAAGAACAATCTTGGAATGCTCGTTCAGGAATTACTGTTAGTCCATCCGGTAACTTTGCTTTCTTCAATGACGAACATTTATAAAACAGACTAATACCCAATGCCTCTACAGAATTAGGAATCTCAATACTATCTAATGAACTACAATAATAAAAACAATAATGATCTATTTCTGTTACCCCTTCAGGTATTTTTACATTCTTAAGTTTTGAGCAACTATTAAAGACAGACTGTCCTAATTTTGTGACTCCAATAGGAAAATCGACACTCTCCAATTGCGTACAACCCGAAAATGCAGATGATGCAACTTCGCCTTTTATATTGGCTACTGAAACATTAGATAATGATGAACAACCTGCAAATACTCCCGAAGATAGAGAGACAGAGGCTTTTATATTTGCACTGGTTAATGCCGAACAAGAAGCAAATGCATTATCTCCAATATACTTTACATTCTCTCCTATTTCAATATTTTTTAACGACTTACACTCAGAAAATGCCCTTTCTCCTATTGATTCAAGAGATGATGGGAATAAAACCGATGTAATTGAAGAACAACCATAAAAGACTTTATCATTTATTTTTGTGACTCCTTCGGGAATCTCCAATGTCGTAATCAATTCGTTATTCAAATATAGGTTTTTTGAATAATATGTTGGGATATCGTAATAATATCCTAACTTTACATTACACCACTTTGGTAGGTCTTTTATATTTACTATTTTTAGATTATTACAACCCTCAAAAGCATTTCCTTCTATAGATTCCAACGATGCTCCGATATCTATTCTGGTTAATGAACTACATCCAGAAAATGCTCTATTCTTAATCTCTTTAAGCGAATCCCCAATTACAACACTCTCCAATTTTGCACATTGCCAAAAGGCATCTAAGCCCAACGAAGTTAAATTTTGTGGTAATTCTATAGATACTAAACCATTACTCATCCAAAAAGCACGTTCTCCTATTGATTGAACACTATTAGGAAGGCATATCTCTTTTATTCCAGATTCACAAAAAGCATAATCTCCTATTTTTGTAAGCCCCTCCGCAAAAGTCAGTTTGGCAAGAGAGGAACAATCACGAAACACCCCATTCCTTACCTCTTTTAATGTTTCGGGAATTGTAACCTCTTGTAAAGATGAACATCCACTAAATAAGTAATTTTCAAAATATATAATATTTCCACTAAATTGAATAGAAGTGAGTGATGTACAATCTTCAAAAACACCAGATCCTAATGATTCTATCTCACCCAAATCAAATGATACCAATGAAGAGCATTTCCTGAAAGCATTATTATGAATATTTTTAAGAGCTTCAGGAATATTTATCAACTTCAACGATGTACACCCTTCAAATGCTGATGTTCCTAAATCTGATACCGAATCGGGAATTTCAATAGAGACCAAAGAGGTACAATTTTTAAAGGCACTTGACGGTATTATTTTTATAGAATCACTCAAAGAGATATTTTCTAATGAAGAACAACCACTAAAGACACAATCGCCTAATGAGACCACACTATTGGGAATAGTTATTGATTTTAATATAGGGGATGATGAAAATGCATATGAATTTATATATTTTACAGACTCCGGAATTGTTACTTTCTCAAGAGAATCACATTCCGAAAAGGCCGATGAACCAATTCGTGTTATGGTATTGGGGATATTTACTTCGGTTAAATATTTACTTGTTCTGAATGCTGAAGATAGAATTTCAGTTACAGCATATTCTATTCCTTGGTATGTAACCGTTTCTGGTATGTTTATTACACCCTCATATGCTCCATACGCATTATAACTGCGTTGGGTTACTCCTGCTTTCTTTTCGCCGGTTGAGGATATTACATTATAGTAAATGTACTTACCATCACTATTTTTAACTGCAAAATCGTGAGCATTGACAGCTCCAACAAAGAAGAAAATCAAAGATATGAAAATCTTGATTTTTAAAGAGTAAGAATGTTTCATATCAAATTTATTTTAAAGGTTAATAATATTTTCACAAAGGAGAAAGTAGTTTATACTTTCATTGGCAAATTTATAAAATATTTTCAATTTTACAACCCTTCTTACCCCCCCATGTTAATGTTTGTTAAAAAATTCAAAAGCGATTGATTATCAACAACTAACAAATAAAAAAAGCAAGGACTGTTACAAAAAAAACAAATCCTTGCTACTTTGCGATTATTCTATTATAATTATACTACTCCTTTATGAATTTAATCATATTAAATAGTGCCAAATCGATAAATCGTTCAACATTACGTGCTCTGCTTGTTGCGGGTATTGTTACCAAGAGAGAGAGTGTTTGACCTTTACAATATAAGCCTATAGCAATTGTTCCTATAGGTTTTTGTTTGCTTCCGCCTGTTGGGCCTGCTATACCCGAAGTTGCTATTGCACAATCTGTATTCATCTTCTCGGCAACTCCTTTTGCCATCTGCTCCACTACTTGAGTGCTTACCACTCCATGCTCTTTTATTGCATCGTCAGAGACTCCAAGAATATTAATCTTCACACTATTATCATAAGCAACTACTGACCCCATAAAGTTTGCTGATGCCCCCGATATTGATGTTATCTTTGAGGCAAGACCTCCGCCTGTGCAACTTTCGGCTGTCGATATGGTGTATTTTCGCTCTTGCAACTCTTTTAAAAGAATCTCCTCAAGCGTTGCATCGTCGTAACTTATAATGTTATCTTTTAACAACTCATCCAATTTACGTGTTGCTTCATACATATCGCAATAGAGAGTTTCGCTATTGTTACCTCGTGCTGTTAGTCGCAACCTTATTACATTAGGGTTAGGCAAATATGCCAATTTTATTGACGAGGGTAATGAGGCTTCATAATCGGTCAGATAGATTGCCAATTTTGATTCGGTAAATCCTGTTACAACTCTGGTTGAGTGAAATATTTTGTCTGAAGTTGCACAGCGTTCAAAAAGTGGCAATATGGAATCATCGATAAGTTTTTGCATCTCGTATGGCACACCAGGAAGAGATATTAACATTTTACCATTTCTCTTAAAAATCATTCCTGGTGCTGTTCCCACAACATTAGGTAATACCTTACAGCAATCCGGGACCATTGCTTGCGAACGCGTAAGGGAATTCATCTCCTTTCCATGTTTTGCAAAGAGTGCATCGTTATTATCTTGCGTTGCTTGAGAGAATACCATCTTTCCACCAAATATTTTACATAGGGTGATTTTTGTTATATCATCATTAGTCGGACCCAATCCGCCTGTCACTATAACTGCATCGGCTCTACTCATTGACTCTTCTACTGTCGCGACTATCTCCTCTGCTCTATCTCTAATTGCAGTGGTACGCATTACCTCTACTCCGACAGGATTTAATTTGCGAGCTATATAGCCAGAGTTTGTATCTGTAACTTGTCCTATTAAGAGTTCATCCCCTATAACTATTATTTCACATTTCATCTCTAATCTTTTTTTATTGCCAATATTCTCTGTAGAAGTGTAGGATGTGAATAGTGGAATTTTACGTACAACTTATCAGGTGTTAAATTACTCAACGATTTCACCGATATTTTTTTGAGTGCAGATATCAACTCTTCCCCCAATCCATAACTTGTTGCAAAATTGTCGGCTTGATATTCTGCTCTTCGAGAAACAGAGTTCATCAATAGGCTTGTTACCATATCTATAGGCGTATAGAGTATGCCAAATGCTATAAGCGATAGTGCAAATGCCGGAATTGCAACACCCATTGCCTCAGCCATTGTAAAACTTGTAAGTGTTAGTGATAATACATATAATTGTATTAACATTGATACTCCTGCAAGTATGAAGTTTTTCAATATGTGGCGTTTTTTATAATGCCCTATCTCATGTGCTAACACAGCAACTATCTCTTGCGTTGTCAACTCATCTATAAGGGTATCAAAAAGAACAATCCTCTTCTTTTTCCCCATTCCCGAAAAATAGGCATTTGCTTTTGTGCTTCGTTTTGAACCATCTATCACGTAAATATTAGTTATTTCAAATCCTGCTTTTTGCCCAAATTTTTCAATTTCATCACGCAATTCTCCTTCGGGCAACGGAGTCTGTTTATTAAATAGCGGAACTATTATTTGAGAATAGAAGATATTCATTATAAGCGAAATTGTGATTGATACCAAAAATGCAGCCCACCAAAAATTTGCTCCTAATAAAGTATAAAGCCAAACCACAAGAGAAATCAATCCTCCGCCTAATATCACTGTCAATATCAAAGATTTAAACTTATCGGCAATAAACGTTTTTGGAGTGGTTTTATTAAATCCAAAACGTTCTTCTATTACGAATGTATCGTAAATTTCAAAAGGCAACATCAATATATCATAAACTAAAAATAGTAATCCAAAATATATGAGTGTTACTCCTATTGTGTTTGTTGTTAAGGTTAAACAATAATCGTATATTGACCCAAAAGCTTGTGTTGATAACAATATCACCATTAGTATCGTTGTAAAGGTGGATGTTATCAACGAGAAGCGATTATTTGTTCGAAAGTAGCTTTGTTGTTTAGCATACTTGTCGGTATCGTATAGTCCTTCTAATTGTTTTGGTATTTGTGATGTTGCCGCTTTTAAATTTCGATATGACAACCACTCAGATAACAAATATTCTGCTACTACAACCGATACTATTATTATTAAAAGTGTTG
>JAZONU010000088.1:0-3814 GCA_045654605.1 Candidatus Caccoplasma sp.
ATGATCCCTATGCTTGCTTGGCTCTGCTACTTAATATGGTTGATCAAGCAACTCGTCCTCAAAAAAACGGTATTGAAGAGAATTCTTATATAGCTAAAAGTGCTACTATTGGAAGCGATTCATATATAGGAGCATTCGCATATATCTCTGAAAATACGACAATCGGAGATGGTTGTAAAATATACCCTCAATGCTATATAGGAGACAATGTAAAAATAGGTAAAAACTGTATTATATATCCAGGAGTTAAAATTTATCACAATTGCGTAATAGGAAATAACGTAATTATACATGCTGGCACAGTGATTGGTAGTGATGGATTTGGCTTTGCTCCACAAAATGGCGAGTATGTAAAAATTGCCCAAATAGGAAATGTAATAATTGAAGACAACGTCGAAATTGGAGCTAACACATCAATAGATAGAGCAACTATGGGTTCTACTATTGTTAAACGAGGTGCTAAATTGGATAATCTTATTCAGGTTGCCCACAATGTTGAAATTGGTGAGAGTACCGTAATGGCAGCACAAGTTGGCGTTGCAGGCTCTACAAAAGTTGGAAAACATTGTATGATTGGAGGACAAGTTGGATTTGCAGGACACATAACCATTGGTGATAACGTAAACATAGGTGCTCAATCAGGAATACCTAACAGCGTTGATTCAAAATCTAATCTTTTAGGCTATCCAGCTGTTCCTGCCAAAGAGTTTGCAAGACAAGTTGTCTTAATTAAACGACTTCCAGAGATAAATAATATGGTAAGAGAATTGCAAAAAGAGGTAGAAAACTTGAAAGCAAAACTCTCTGAAAAAGAAGATAATAACTAACACAAAACCTCTTAAATAAGAAGTTTTTATAAAAAAGATGTAATTAATAGGAATATTTTTTACAAAACATTTTTTTTGTATAAAATATTTGAGTTTATTTGCACTTTAGATTATATGTAACATATTCAACTATGAAGCAAAAAAGTTTAAAAGATAGTTTTTCATTAAGCGGCAAAGGACTACACACAGGTCTTGACATCACTGTAACATTTAACCCCGCTCCTGAAAACTTCGGATATAAAATAAAACGTATTGATTTACCAGAACAACCTATAATTGATGCAGTTGCAGAGGCTGTTAATCAAACACAAAGAGGTACCGTCATCAAAAAAGGAGATGCTACAGTAAGTACTATTGAGCATGGTATGGCAGCTTTGTATGCATACGGAATTACTAACTGCTTGATTGAGGTTAATGCCCCTGAATTTCCCATTCTTGTCGGTAGTGCAATAAAATACGTTGAAGAGATTGAGCGTGTTGGCATTGTAGAACTTAATGCAGATCAAGAGTTCTACGTTGTTAAAAACAAATTAGAAGTTAAAGATGAAGAGAGCGGTGCTTCTCTTATTATTCTTCCTGACGAGAAATTCAGTATAAATACTTTAATCAGCTTTGATTCTCCTGTTTTAAGCAATCAATTTGCCACTCTTGAAGATATGGCAAATTTCAAAGAGGAGATTGCTGCAAGTAGAACATTTGTATTTGTAAGAGAGATTGAACCCCTTTTAAAAGTTGGTTTAATTAAAGGTGGCGACTTAGATAATGCCATTGTAATATATGACCAAGAGATGCCTCAAGAGGAGTTAGACAGATTGTCTGACTTAATGGGGACACAAAAGAAAAACGCTTTACAATTGGGTTATATAAACAATAAGCCTCTTGTATTCGACAACGAACCTGCTCGCCACAAACTTTTGGACCTTATGGGAGATCTTGCATTGATAGGCAAGCCCATCAAAGGAAGAGTAATTGCAACACGTTCAGGTCATGGCATAAACAATAAACTTGCCAAGGCGATACGAAAAGATATGAAAAAACAAGAGGTTCAAGCACCAAACTACAATCCTAACAATGCTCCATTAATGGATGTGAACAGGATAAAAGAGCTTTTACCTCACAGATATCCTATGTTGTTGGTTGACAAAATCATAGATATGGATAAAAAAAGTATTGTAGGTATCAAAAACTTTACTTCTAACGAACCTTTCTTCCAAGGACACTTTCCACAAGAACCTGTTGTTCCCGGAGTTTTATTAGTTGAAGCTATGGCTCAAACAGGAGGATTGTTAGTATTGAACTCTGTTGAAAATCCGGAGGATTACTCTACATACTTCATGACAATAAACAATGTTAAATTCAGACAAAAAGTTGTTCCCGGAGATACCGCTATATTCCATGTATCTTTCATGTCGGAACTACGAAGAGGCATTGCTTCAATGAAAGGATATGTTTTTGTTGGAGATAAGATAACAACAGAGGCAGAGTTCTTAGCCCAAATAGTTAAAAACAAATAAATTATTATAGATATGCAACAAACACTTGCTTCGATACATCCCGAAGCTAAAATTGGCAAAGATGTTATTATTGGTCCATTCGTTACTATCGAAGAGGATGTTATTATTGGAGATGGGACAAGAATAGATTCTAACGCAAGTATTTTAAAAGGTTCTCGCATCGGCAAGAATTGTCATATATGTTCTGGTGCTGTTATTGGAGGTGAACCTCAAGACCTTAAATTTAGAGGAGAATATAGTACAGCAGAGATAGGCGACAACACTACAATCAGAGAGTTTGTTACTGTAAACAGAGGAACAGCTTCACGAGGCAAAACTGTTGTCGGTAATAATTGTCTTATTATGGCATACTCTCATATTGCTCACGATTGTATATTAAAAAACAATATTATTATAGCTAACGCTTCTCAAATTGCAGGAGAGGTTGAGATAGACGATTTTGCAACAATCGGAGGCGGAACTCTTATGCACCAATTCTCAAAAATTGGAGCTCATGTTATGATTCAAGGTGGATGCCACATAAATAAAGACGTTCCTCCTTATGCAATTGCAGGAAGAATACCAACAGTGTTTGCAGGTGTGAATCTGATAGGTTTAAGAAGAAGAGGTTTTTCTGCCACACAAATAGAAAACATCCAAAATATATATCGTATTATATTCAATTCAGATCTTAACAACACTGATGCGATTAACAAAATCATAGCAGAAATTCCTGATTCTGAAGAGAAAACATACATCGTTGATTTTATAAAATCATCAGAAAGAGGTATTATAAAAAGTAAATAATTTTTTACTATAATTTTATTGTAAAAGGTATTGTCTATTTAATAGGTATTACATAACTTTGCCTTAAAATTAAAGAGTAATTGAGAGTTTAAACATAGATTTTATGATATACAAGTTTTTATTATTATCGGATGAGGTAGAAACCTTTTCACGTGAAATATGCATTGATTCAGAAGCAACATTCTTGGAACTTAATGATGCTATTTTAGAATCGGTAAATTACACAAAAGACCAACTTACTTCATTCTTTATATGTGAAGATAATTGGGAGAAGAAAGAGGAGGTTACTCTTATTGAGATGGATTCATCTTCAGATGAAGATGTTTGGTTGATGGAGGATACCAGATTGAGTGAATTGATAGAAGACGAACATCAACGCCTACTATTTGTATTTGATATGATGGCTGATCGTTCATTCTTCATGGAGTTGAGAGAAATTGAATTGGGTAAAAATTTGTTAGATCCCCTATGTACAAAGGTTAAAGGTAAAGCTCCAAAACAGGTTATGTCTCTTGAGGAACTTGATAAAAAAACCGCAACAGCAACATCTCTTGATATTGATGAAGATGACTTCGGTATTGAAAACGGATATAATCCTGACGAATTAGACACTGATGGATTTAGCGATATGGATTTCAACGAAGATAACGGAGGATATTAAATCGAAAATAAGAATAGATATAAAGC
>JAZONU010000089.1:0-3954 GCA_045654605.1 Candidatus Caccoplasma sp.
CCGACTTGTTTGAAAAAATTGATTTGGCCCCCGAAGTTTCCGGCATCGAAAGTAACTATATCGAAAAGCCCAATACCAAAGCATACGTTTCAAATGGTGTGCTAATAGTTGAAAACCCTGAGGAGATAACAAATATTTCGGTTTACGACACAATGGTCAAACTTATAATTTCAACCAATGCCAATGGTGCAACATCAACTCAAATTGCATTATCTTCAACTATTAAGGGTGTGTTGATAGTGAAAGTAAACAACGAGGTTGTGAAAGTTGCGATTTAGAGTATTTAATAACTTACAATATAATGGAGCGGAGAGAGATTTTCTTTCCGCTCTATTTTTATAAAAGTTTATTGCTTTATTTTGAACAAAAAACGCAATTATTTTCTATTTTTGCAAAAGATTTGGGTAATTGTGCTCTTATTCGTAATATATTTCTATAATAATTGAAATGGGACAAGAAAATAATAAACAACACATCTCGTTTTTAAATGCCAGAGTAACCTCTATTATAAGTATTTCACTTGTATTGTTTTTGCTTGGAATTATTGTATCTCTATCAATATTGGGTACTCAATTGACAAAGCATATTAAAGAGAACATGGGCTTTTCAGTAATTATTAAAGATTCGGCAAGCGAAGATAACATCGAGGAGATAAAAGGTGTTTTAGATAAGGCCCCATACGTTAAGGCTATCAGATTTATATCAAAGGAGGATGCCTTAAAAGAGTTATCTCTTGAGCTTGGAGAAAATCCTGAGGATCTTTTAGGTTATAATCCTTTGCAATCATCAATAGAGATAAAACTTACGGCAGAATATGCCTCTACCGACTCTCTTGCAAAAATAGAGACAAATATGTTGTCATTCGATAAGGCTGTTTCAGAGGTCATATGTCAAAAAGATGTTATACAGTCGATTAACGACAATCTTCACAAAGCAGAAATAATACTGCTTTCGGTATCAATTATTTTGATGATTATTTCATTTGCACTTATCAGCAATACAATCCGTCTTATGGTCTATTCAAGACGTTTTCTTATACACACCATGAAACTTGTTGGTGCTACACCTGGATTTATAAGACGTCCGTTCATATTAAATAATATTATCGACGGAATCATTGCTGCAGGTATAACAATAGTTTTACTTATAGGTTGTATGTTTTATTTGTCAAGTGAATTTGAGGGCTACGCAATTCCCATAAACTTTATTACTATGATAAAAGTTTTTGGTATTGTATTGATTCTCGGTATTTTACTTACAGCCACATCAGCTTACTTTGCGGTGAACCGATATATATCTATGAATAGAGATGAACTTTACCATATTTAATAACTAATTTTTGTTTCTGTAATGAACAATTTAAAGATCAATAAAAAAAAGGGTGAGATTAATACAACTACGGTTTTTAGTTCTATTAATAAAGAGATAAATAATGGCAATGTTGAGAATTTTGCATTAGAAAAGAGAAATTACATTCTTATTGCTATATCTTTTGCACTTGTCATTTTAGGATTTGTTCTAATGGCAGGAGAGAGTTCTACTCCAGAAAATTATAATCCAGATATTTTTAGCTGGAGACGTATTGTTTTAGGTCCTACCATTTCATTCATCGGCTTTGTGGCAATAGTTTTCGCCATTGTTTATAAAGGAAAAAATAGAGAAGGAGGTAAATAATGGATTGGTTAGAAGCCCTTATTTTAGGTTTAATTCAAGGTCTTACCGAATATCTTCCCATAAGCAGTAGTGGACACTTAACTATCGCTTCGAATTTTGTTGGCTTAACAGACCCCGAAGAGATACTTCCATTCACCGTATTGCTTCACGTTGCAACCGTATTAAGCACAATAGTAATTTTATACAAAGAGATTGTTTGGATTTTTAAAGGGCTATTTCAATCTCCTAACAGATCGGTTGGGGATATAAAAACAACTTGTTTTGGATTAAAACTAAATACTCAACAACAATATACCCTTGCAATTATAGTATCAATGATTCCCGTAGGTATAGTGGGAGTATTTTTCAAAGATGCGGTTAGTGCGGCATTTGAAGGCTTAACAATTGTTGGATGCTGTTTGTTGGCTACAACTCTATTATTGGCATTTTCGTACTACGCTAAACCTCGTCAAAAGGATAAAATCTCCTTAAAAGATGCCTTTATTATTGGATTGGGACAGGCTGCTGCGGTTTTACCCGGACTATCTCGTTCGGGAACGACCATTGCCACAGGTCTCATATTGGGTAATAAAAAGGAAAATATGGCTCAATTCTCTTTCTTAATGGTTATCCCACCTATTTTAGGAGAGGCATTATTAGAGTGTACTGAAATTTTTAAAGAGGGAATTAATGTAGCTTTCGGAGGAATTACAACTTCATCTCTTTTAATAGGATTTTTGGCAGCATTCATTTCAGGTTGTGTTGCTTGCAAATGGATGATTTCAATAGTAAAACGCGGTAAACTTATATACTTTGCATACTACTGTCTTGTCGCTGGATTATTTACATTAATATACTCATTATTTTAGAAGAGTGGTGAAAGAGATTGATAGAGATTTTGACTTTATAGGTGGAGAGGTTCTACATTTTAATAAACCTCTGCATTGGACCTCATTCAAACTTGTGAAAAAGTTAAGAGGTCATATACATCAATTCTACGGAATTAAAAAATTCAAAGTCGGACATGCAGGAACTCTTGATCCTTTGGCAACAGGAGTTATGACAATTTGTACCGGCAAAGCCACCAAACTTATTGAGAGTTTGCAAGGAGAAGATAAAGAGTATATTACTACCATTGCATTAGGAGCGACAACTCCTTCGTTTGATTTAGAAACGGAGATAGACCAAACCTTCCCAACCGAACATATCACTCGCGAAAAGGTTGAAGAGGTATTGGCTTCGTTTGTTGGAGACATTGAGCAAGTTCCTCCTATCTTCTCGGCTGTAAAGATTGATGGAGAAAGAGCTTATAAACTTGCACGAAAAGGTGATGATGTTGAACTTAAAGCAAAAGTGATAAGAATTGACGAGATAGAACTTCTGGAGTTCTCTCAAACTGCAATAAGAATAAGAGTTGCCTGTGGGAAAGGAACATATATTCGTTCGTTGGCAAGAGATGTAGGCTTAGCCTTGGAGAGTGGAGGACATCTTACCGAATTAATAAGAACTCGTGTGGGCAAAGTAAAATTAGAAGATTGTTTCTCGGTTGAACAGATTGCAGACATTGTTTCACGAGGAGTAATTCAAAATGAAAATAGCAAGATAAAAAATTAGGAAAATTTTAATTGATATATAGATATGAAACTTTCAAAATTCAAATTCAAATTACCCGAAGAGTTAATAGCTCAATATCCTACTGAACATAGGGATGAGGCTCGTATGATGGTTCTTCATCGTAAAACAGGCGAAATTGAACATCTTGTTTTCAAAGATATTATTAAATTCTTTGACGAAGGTGACCTATTTGTGTTTAACGACACCCAAGTTTTCCCTGCTCGTCTTTATGGAAATAAGGAGAAAACAGGAGCTCAAATAGAGGTATTTCTTCTTCGTGAATTAAACAGAACAAATCGCCTTTGGGACGTTTTGGTTGACCCTGCTCGTAAAATAAGAATCGGTAACAAATTGTATTTTGGAGAGGATGACTCGGTTGTTGCTGAGGTTATAGACAACACAACTTCTCGTGGAAGAACTTTGCGTTTCTTATTTGACGGTGAACACGAAGAGTTCAAGAGTTCACTTCTTGCTCTTGGAGAGACTCCACTTCCTGACTACATAAAACGTAAACCAGAGCCTGAAGATGCTGAAAGATATCAAACAATCTTTGCTAAAAACGAAGGTGCTGTTGTTGCTCCTGCTGCAGGTTTACACTTTAGCCGCGAAATGATGAAAAGATTAGAAATCAGAGGAATAGATACTGCATTCTTGACTCTTCATATAGGTTTGGGAAGTTTCAAAGAT
>JAZONU010000090.1:0-9340 GCA_045654605.1 Candidatus Caccoplasma sp.
AATATAACCGCACTACACCAAGGCAAGAAATTGCCATGGGTAGTGCTTTTTTATTAATAACTAAAAAAAAATTATATGGATTTAAGTATTATAATGGCAGCGGTAGGAGTGGTTGCAGGTGCAGTGTTGATGCTGTTCATATCACAACTTTTTCTACGCTCAAAAACCAAGAATATCTTGGAAGAGGCTCGAAAAGAGGCTGAATCGATGAAGCGTACAAAAATGCTCGAGACAAAAGAGAAATGTATTCAAATGAAGTCTGAAATGGAGCAACAAATCAATGCTCGTTATTCAAAACTTCAATCGGCAGAATCTAAAGCACAACAACGCGAATCGCAACTAAATCAACAACAACAAGAGTTACAACGTAAGAAAAGTGAGGTTGATGCTCAAAAGGTAAATTTAGAATCTCAATTAGAAAAAGTTGAGAAAAAGAAAGTTGAGGTAGATAAAATATACCGAGCGCAAGTTGAAAAATTAGAAAAATTATCAGGTCTATCGGCAGAAGAGGCAAAAGATAGATTGGTTGAAACATTAAAAGACGAGGCCAAAACACAAGCTGCATCGTACATAAATGATATTATGGACGAAGCAAAACTTACAGCAAATAAAGAGGCAAAACGAATAGTAATTCAAACAATACAAAGAGTTGCAACAGAAACAACAATAGAGAATGCTGTAACAGTGTTCCATATTGAGTCTGACGAGATGAAGGGAAGAATTATCGGACGTGAAGGTCGAAATATCAGAGCCCTTGAAGCTGCAACAGGAATAGAGATAATTGTAGATGATACTCCGGAGGCGATAGTATTATCAGGATTTGATCCTGTTCGTAGAGAGATTGCTCGATTGGCCTTACATCAACTTGTAACAGACGGACGTATCCACCCTGCAAGAATTGAGGAGGTAGTTGCTAAGGTTCGTAAACAAATTGAAGATGAGATAATCGAAACAGGAAAAAGAACAGCAATAGATTTGGGAATACACGGATTGCACCCTGAATTGATTAGATTGGTAGGAAAAATGAAATACCGTTCATCATACGGGCAAAATCTATTGCAACACTCACGAGAGACAGCAAACCTATGTGCTGTAATGGCGAGTGAGTTAGGATTGAATCCCAAAAAAGCTAAACGTGCAGGTCTTCTACACGATATAGGTAAAGTGCCTGATGATGAGCCAGAATTGCCACACGCACTATTGGGAATGAAACTTCTTGAGAAATATAAAGAGACCCCAGATATTTGCAACGCAGTAGGAGCACACCACGATGAGGTAGAGATGACATCGTTATTAGCACCTATAGTTCAAGTATGTGATGCAATTTCGGGAGCACGACCAGGAGCACGTCGCGAAATTGTAGAGGCATATATCAAACGTCTAAATGATTTGGAGCAATTAGCTCTATCATATCCAGGTGTAACTAAAACATATGCAATTCAAGCAGGAAGAGAGTTGCGTGTTGTTGTAGGAGCAGATAAGATAAACGATGTAGAAACTGAAAACTTGTCAGCAGAGATAGCAAAACGAATACAAGACGAAATGACATATCCAGGACAAGTGAAGATTACTGTAATTCGTGAAACTCGAGCAGTAAGCTATGCGAAGTAATCTTTAAATTGCCTTTTTATATGGACAACAATCAGGAATATAACATAAAAGATAACGAAACTCCTGTTGTCAATAGTAAAAGATACGGTCGAAATAAGTTAGAGACATTCGACTGGCTGAATGATGTGCCTGCGGTGGGGACAAAGCAGTGTAACTTGGTAGAGGTTCAATTTAAAAATACACGCAAAGGATATTATTTAAATTCATTAAATCTCGATCTTTCAAAGGGAGATATTGTAGCGGTTGAGAGCTCTCCTGGACACGATATAGGAGAGGTAACCCTTACAGGACCATTGGTTATATGCCAAATGAAAAAGGTGGGATTTAAAAGCGACCAAGAGATAAAACGAGTATATCGTAAAGCCAAAGAGGTTGATTTACAGAAGTGGCAAGAGGCAAAATCGTTAGAACACTCAACCATGCTTCGAGCAAGGAAGATAGCCGAGGATCTTAATCTTAATATGAAGATTGGCGATGTTGAGTATCAAGGTGATGGAGCAAAAGCGATATTCTATTATATTGCGGACGATAGGGTGGATTTCCGCCAACTGATAAAAGTTTTGGCAGAAGCCTTCAAAGTGAGGATAGAGATGAAGCAGATAGGTGCTCGTCAAGAAGCAGGTCGTATTGGAGGAATAGGCCCCTGTGGAAGACAGTTGTGCTGTTCTGCATGGATGTCAAGTTTTATATCGGTTTCAACAAGTGCCGCACGTTATCAAGACATATCACTAAATCCTCAAAAGTTGGCAGGACAATGTGCAAAGCTAAAGTGTTGTATCAATTATGAGATTGATGCTTATGTTGAGGGTACAAAGAGAATGCCATCGAGAGAGATTGTATTGCAAACGATAGATGGAGAATATTATCACTTTAAGACAGATATCTTTAAACGCGAAATAACATACTCTACAAGTAAGGAATTTCCTGCTAATTTAGTAACAATATCTGCTTCGAGAGCTTTTGATGTAATATCTATGAACAAGAGAGGAAATAAACCTCAATCATTAGAAAATGCATCGTCAGTAAAAGAGGAGGTTAAGGAGTTTACCGATGTTGTGGGTCAAGATAGTGTAACTCGTTTTGATAAAGGAGCGAAGAAGAGACCAAATAACAAAGGAGGAAAATTCCGAAGAGGAAATAGAAATTCCAATGGAGAAAAAAACAAAAATGCAAATAAAGAGTAAACTTGTAAAATTGAGCATAGCAACACTAACAGTGTTGCTATGCCTCTCTTGTACAGATGCAACAATTGCACATCAATACGAAACTATCCCTCAAGACGGATGGAATAGAGATAATATTTTAAATTTTGATGTAGAGGTAGATTCTACAGAATTGTATAGTAATATAGATATTGAATTAAGTTACAATAATAATTACCCATACAGCAATCTCCATCTGTTTGTCTCAGCAATAGATTCCACAGCAAATAAGATATTTTCAGACACAATAAACATCACATTGGCTGATGAGTATGGAAAATGGTTAGGAGATGGTTGGGGATCATCATATCAGCAGGTAGAAGAGTATAAAAAAGGATATAGTTTCCCCTCTCCAGGAAATTACAAAATAAAGATACAGCAAGGAATGAGAGATAACCCCATTGTTGGAATAGAAAAAGTAGGGGTTAGGTTGGTTCGTTATTAGTTGTTAGTTGTTAGTTGTTAGTTGTTAGTTATTAGTTGTTTGTTGAGGGATATCTGTTTCTCGAACCCACTTTCACTCAACAATGTTAAAACAAGTTTAACATTGTATTCGTATACCCGTGGTTTTATTTGTTGAGTAGGGACGCAACATGTTGCGTATGCAAGTTATTAGAAGCTTATGGTACAAATTTCGGATTTGGCAAAAACATTGTTTAAGGAGTATTGTGCAGGTGTTATAACAGCATCTGTGAAGAATAGTGCCTATAATTCGGAGTTATGGCAGGAGATAGAAGAATATACCTTGCAATTAAGGACAAAATATTCAGTTGCTGATATTAAGCAAATACCAACAATACTTGCAACTCGCAATGCATATAAAATAGCAGGTAAGGATCCAAATCGTTATCGCCCGTCAGCTGAAGCCTTAATGCGTAGGCTCATAAACGGAAATGATTTATATAAGATATCAACTCTTGTAGATTTAATAAACTTGGTATCTCTTAAGACTGGATACTCAATAGGCGGATTTGATAAAGACAAGATTGTAGGTACACCAATGCTTGGAGTGGGAGAGGAGAATGAGAAGTTTGAAGGAATAGGTCGTGGACCTTTAAATATTGCGGGACTCCCTGTTTATAGAGATGAAATTGGAGGAATAGGAACACCAACGAGTGATGAAGTTCGTACATCAATCACTTCTGATACAAAAAAAATCTTTATTATAATTAATGGCTATTCAGGAATTGAAGGATTACAAGAGACTATCGATAACACCACTGAATTGCTAAAAAAATATGCAGAAGCAACCTGTGTTACCTCTGCAATATATCCTGTTACCTTGTAGCTCTTAAAGTTATTACTCTTTTACAAAAATTGAGAAATTCACACTACCGTAAACTCTATGCTCCGAGAAGTATGGAAGAGTAGAGAAGTTGAAATTTCTCGGATGCTCCATAATAAATATACCATCCTCATTCAGTAAATTATTGTCAAGGACTAAAGATGGTACATCTTCAAAATTTTTCATATCGTATGGAGGGTCAGCAAAGATAATATCAAATTTTTCGGAACATGATGGTATAAATTTGAAAACATCTCCTCTGATTACTTCAATTTCATTAGCTCCTAAAGTTTCTGCAACCTTTTTAATAAACTTGAATTGAACAGGATAGTTCTCAACCGACACAACTCGTGAGCATCCACGCGAAGCAAACTCAAAACTTACAGCACCTGTACCTGCAAAAAGGTCAAGAGCTTTTAGCCCCTCAAAGTCAATACTATTTGAGAGTACATTAAAAATATTTTCACGAGCAAAATCAGTGGTTGGTCTTGCTTTAATGTTTGAAGGAACATCAAATCTTCTCTTTCCGTATTTACCGCTTATTATACGCATATCTTCCTCTCCTGAATTTGACCTTAAAATTAATAAAGAGTTTTAAGTTGACCAATATTTATGCTTAAATATAGATTAAATACTTACGAAAATGGTTATCTTCGCATATAGATAGGAGTAACAGAAATGATAAAGGACGAATTCATAAATAAACTCTCGCATAACTTGCCATATACCCCTACAGCAGAGCAAGCATTGGTAATGGCAAAACTTGTAACCTTTGTCTTTAGAGCAACAGGTCGTGAGGCATTCTTGCTTAAGGGATATGCGGGAACAGGAAAGAGTTCTATTGTTGGAGCTTTAGTTAAAACCCTATCTCAATTCTCAATGAAGAGTGTCCTATTAGCTCCAACTGGACGAGCAGCAAAGGTATTTGGTTCGTATGCTGATGCTCAGGCATATACAATACATAAGAAGATATATCGACAGAAGAGTTTCTCTCCTGATATGACAGGTTTTTCTCTAACAGATAACAGACATAAACAAACCCTCTTTATTGTAGATGAAGCCTCTATGATTTCCGATTCGTCAGATAGTATGGGAAATCTCTTAAGCGATCTAATAGAGTATGTATATTCATCTCCTGGATGTAAATTGGTATTGATAGGAGATACGGCTCAACTTCCACCGGTAGGTCAACCCAATACTCCTGCACTAAATCCAATGGTATTGGAAGAGTATGCATTAAAAGTAACAGAAGTAACACTAACTGAGGTGGTAAGACAGAGTCTAACATCAGGAATACTATACAATGCAACAAAGTTGCGAGAGCAGCTACAAGAGGAGCTCTTTTTGACTCCTAAAATTGAACTGCAAAACTATCCTGATATAGAAAACATACGAGGGGACGAATTAATAGATAAAATTGAAAGTGCCTATTCTCAAGAAGGGAAGGAGGAGACAATAATAATTACTCGATCGAACAAACGTGCAAATATATTTAACGATGGTGTAAGGGCTCGCATACTCTATCGAGAGGAAGAGCTCGAATCTGGCGATCTATTAATGATTGCCAAGAACAACTACTTTTGGGGAGAAAAGATTGAACAGATAGATTTTATAGCCAATGGCGATGTAGCACAAGTTGTAAGAGTAAAGGCTTATAACGAAATGTATGGCTTCAGATTTGCCGATGTTACACTGCATCTAATAGATTATGATGTAGATATTGATGCAAAGATTATGCTTGATACACTTCATTTAGAATATCCCTCATTACCCTCAGAATTAAACAATCAATTTTTTATGAAAGTAATGGAGGATTATGCAGATGTTAGAACAAAGCGAGAAAGAATAAAACGTGTAAAATTTGATAAATGGTTTAATGCCCTTCAAGTAAAATATGCTTACGCTGTAACTTGCCATAAAGCACAAGGTGGACAATGGCAAAACGTATTTATAGATATGGGTAATATTTCGGAAGAGTCAGTGAATATAGATTTTTACCGATGGCTTTACACAGCCTTTACCAGAGCAACAAAAAATCTATATTTGGTAAATACTCCCCAATATTTCCTAAAGGATATGAGCGAATTATAGAACAGGGCTAAATAGCCTTGCAATAGATTCGGCTATTTTTAAGAATATATTTCGTCTGTTCCAGCTTTTTAGAGAGATTCTTTTGCAATTTTTCAAGTCGTTCATAAATAGTGAACAGCTCCTGCTGTTGAAATCGTTACTATAAATAAAAGCATTAATCTCAAAATTCTGTTCAAAACTTCTTAAATCAAAGTTTGTTGAACCAATGCTTGTAATGTCGTTATCAACGAGCAACATCTTTGCATGAAGGAATCCTGCTTTATAGAAAAATATCTTAACATTCGATTTTAGCATATCAGATATATACGAATTGGATGCATATTGTAAAAGCTTCGAATCAGAATGTTCAGGAATCATAATTCGAACATCAACGCCCGAAAGTGCAGCTATCTTTAGAGCTGTGGCAGTCTCGCTGTTGGGTAAAAAATATGGAGTTTGGATATATACTCTCTCTTTTGCATTTGATATTATTTTAGAGAACATCAAAAAAATAGATTTATGTTCATCTAACGGACCACTTGTCAATAACTGAATAGTGTCAGAACCTTTACAATTCTCTGTTTTGGGAAAGTATTTGGCATCAGACAATAACTCATTTGTAGTAAAGTTCCAATCAACCATAAATATTGATTGTAATTCTCTTACAGCTTCGCCCTCAATTCTAATATGAGTATCTCTCCACACACCCCATTTGCAACCATTAACGTATCTGTCTGCAATGTTCATGCCACCGAGATAACCTATCTTTCCGTCAATTACAACAATTTTTCTATGATTTCTGTAATTAAGTTTGCTTGCAAGTTGAGGGAAAGTAACCTTAAAGAATGGTTTAACCTCTATACCTGCGGCACTCATCTCATTAAAGAATCCCTTTTTATTCCACTTCCAACAACCAACATCATCATAGAGAACTCTAACCTCAACTCCTTCTGAAATTTTCTTTATAAGAATATCTTTCAGTTGTTGTCCTATATTATCATTGTCTATTATATAGTATTGAAGGTGTATGAAATTTTTAGCATTTTTTATATCCTCAAATAGATTATTGTATTTATCTTTGCCAGAAGAGAATATTTCAATTTTGTTGTTTTGGGTAACCAATGCCCTTGTAAGCTTATGCCCAAGAGAAAGAAGTTGTTTTGTCGGCTCATTGAAATTATCTAAATCTTCTTTGTTGGTAGATATACCTTCGTAAACCAAACGTTCTAATTTACGTTTACTTTTACGAGAAATCATACGTTTAGAACGTTGATCTCTACCAAAGAACAGGTAGAAAATAAAACCAACTATTGGAAGAAAAGTTAAAACTGATATCCAAGCTATACTTTTAATAGGGTTTCTGTTTTCAGAAATTATGACGATTATAAAAATTATATTGAGCAGGATAATGATAAAATAGGCAAAACTATATATCCATTCGCTTGCATTGTTTATCGTCAATAATACATTCATATCAGAGAAATTAATGAGATGCAAACTTAATAAAAAAAACAAAGAAATAAAAGACAAATTAGAATAAGACAATAACTAAAATAATTGATTATTATGAAAAAGATTTTAGCAGGAATAATTTTAACAATGATGTTTATTACATCATTGCCAGTACAAGCAAGTGAAGTAACTTATGCAAATGATCAAACATTTAGTACTGAAATAAAAGATGGATATGTGTTAGTAGATTTCTGGGCAACATGGTGCCCTCCATGTAGAGTATTAGCTCCCATATTTGATGATTTGTCGCAAGAGTTTTCAGGCCAAGTAAAATTTGTGAAATTGGATGTAGATAAAGCTCCTAAAACATCGGGTTTATATAAAATTACTGCAATTCCAACTCTGATACTATTTAAAGATGGGAAACAAATAGAAAAGTGGGTAGGGGGAATAAGTAAGGAAAAATTAAGAGAGCTTATAAAGAATGCCTTATAGAAATGTAAGTGAAATAATGTTAAAAATTTCGTTCTGACACAAATAAGTGTTATCTTTGCAATCGTAAAACCTTAAATTATAGAAAAGATGAAAGCATTAACATTTTCAATTGGTGAGAATGCAGGAAAACTTTGGCATGTTTTAGAGGCTAATACAGAAATGAATGTAACTCAATTAAAAGAGAAAACAGGTCTTAAAACAGCAGATTTGTACGCAGCAATAGGATGGTTAGCTCGCGAAGGAAAAATTTATTGTCGTGAGGAAAAATCAACACTATATGTCAGCAACAAATTTATCGAAGGATTCTTTGTATTCGGATAATTGTTTAAAGAAAATTAGAACAAAAGAGGTGAGTACTACGTTAGGGTAGGCTCACCTTTTTTAATTGGGAATTTGCTCTCGCACAACAAACGGATGTTTGTAAAATTTTAGCGAACAACTAATATCTACCCAACAAGTCCAAAATTCACAATACGTTTAAAGAGTTTTTCAACCCTTATTTTAAGAATATGGTGTTCTGGTTGCGACAAATCAGGATCATTATCCAAAATATCATTTGCACAATCTCTTGCAGCTTGAAGAATTTGAGCATCACGCGTAATATTTGCTATTTTTAAATTAAAGGCAATTCCGCTTTGTTGAGTACCTTCCATATCACCAGGACCTCTTAGTTTAAGGTCTGCTTCGGCGATTTCAAAACCATCGTTGGTTTTACACATAATATCAAGACGTTTGCGTGAATCGCTACTTAATTTATGCGAGGTTTTAAGAATGCAATACGATTGTTCTGCACCTCGTCCAACTCTACCTCTTAATTGATGTAGTTGAGCAAGTCCAAATCGTTCAGCATTCTCAATGACCATTACAGAAGCGTTAGGAACATCAACACCAACCTCAATAACAGTGGTTGCAACCATAATTTTCGCCTCGCCAGATGCAAATCTCTGCATCTCCGCCTCCTTTTCAGAACTCTTCATTTTGCCATGTACCATGCAAATTTGAAATTCTTTAAACAGTGTTTTTATATAGTTGTAGCCCTCCTCCAGATTTTTAAGGTCACTCTTTTCACTCTCCTTGATTAAAGGATAAACGATATAAACCTGTCTTCCGGCTTCAATCTGTTTTCTGATTCCATCGTACATTTTGTCTGCACCAGAATCAAATCTAAGGATAGTTGATATGGGTTTCCTACCTGGAGGTAACTCATCTATAACCGAAACATCCA
>JAZONU010000091.1:0-4092 GCA_045654605.1 Candidatus Caccoplasma sp.
AAGAGTATTAAAGCCTCTGACCACTACCCTGTTATTACAACCTTTGAGATAAAATAGTTACTGGTTGTTAGTTATAAACTACTTTTTATTTTTGTTACCTAACAGTGAGTTGTACTCCTCGTCGTTTGCCATTATCTGCAAGGCTCGTGTCAAAGCCTCATTTGCCTCTGTATTTATTACTTTGTAGTATGAGGACTGATCATATAAATCTCGAGCTATTAATGCTTTCATCTGCAACTTCATAAGAGCTTTTGATATCTCATACTCTTCGGGTTTATACTCAACTCCCTCTTGTGTTGCCAGATTTGTAAGTTGCTCCATTAATAAATCGCTTACTTGATACTCCTCTATGAAGTTTTTCTCTCTCTTGTATTGAGATAGTATCTCTTTTTTACTCTTTTCAGCATATTCTGCCGCTAATTGAGGCATTATTCCTTTGGCTACTATATCACGATGATAATTTGTGTAGTTTGCTGTATCAAGAGGGATAAAGCAATCGGGCATTATTCCTCCACCGCCAAATACGGTTCTGTGATTTTTTAATGTTGTATACTTTAATGAATCTACGAAATGAATACTATCTGCACTTATCATCTCTCCGCGTTTATACCTCTCTACAATATCGTTACGATATGCCTTATTCCCTTCGCTATATGAACGCTGTATTGATCGTCCAGTTGGTGTGTAATAGTGTGCAACTGTTAAACGCAACATTGATCCGTCGGGCATCTGCAATGGGCGTTGAACCAATCCTTTTCCAAAGGTGCGTCTTCCTACTATAACTCCTCTATCCCAATCTTGAACTGCTCCTGCAAGAATTTCAGATGCTGATGCAGATGATTCATCAACAAGCACTATTAATTTTCCATCACGAAATACTCCTTTTTCACCACTCGACTCCTCCTGACGTGGAGAATTTCTACCCTCGGTATATACTATCAGATTTCCCTTATCTAATAACATATTGCATAATCCTACTGCCGAAGAAAGGTAACCTCCTCCATTTCCTTGAAGGTCGATTATCAAATTCTTCATTCGGTCTAACCTTATCATGGGGACTATGGCTTCAACAAATTCATCAAAAGTGGTTGCTGCAAAGCGACTTAATTTTACATATCCTGTATTTTTAGCCACCATATATGCTGCATCGACACTGTGAACAGGTATTTTATCACGTGTTATACGGAATGGCAACAACCCTTGTTGTCCATTACGTTTTACCAATACATCTACGGTTGTGCCTCGTAATCCACGCAAACGTTTTTTTATGTCGTTTGCTGTCATTTTCACTCCTGCAACAATGGTATCGTTTATGAATATTATTCTATCTCCTGCAACTATTCCAACCTTCTCACAAGGTCCTCCTGCTATTGTTTGTATAACATAACAGGTATCTTTTTGCATCATAAATTGAATTCCCACTCCATCGAAGTTTCCGTTTAACTCTTCGTTACTCTCTTGAACCTCTTCGGCTGTAAGGTATGCTGAATGTGGGTCTAACTCCTCTAACATTGCCCTTATTCCTGCTTCTACTATTCTTGTCTCGTTTACGGTATCAACATAGAGATTATTTATGGCATAGTTTACCAACGAGAGTTTTTTTGAGCCTTCGGTTTGGTTTAATTGTGCAAACGAACTTTGTATGGCAAACAATATTAATATGGGGAGTAGTATCTTTTTCATTGCTATCTTATTATGGTATATATTTTGTTACGTCGTAATTAAAATGTTTCAACTCACGTACCATTGACGAACTTATATGCGAAAGTGTTGGGTGAGTAAATAATAGTATGGTCTCAACGCCTGAAAGTTCTCGATTTGTATCGGCAATACTCTTCTCATACTCAAAATCTATTGTTGAACGTACCCCTCTCACTATTGCATCAGCTCCAATCTCCTTTACGATATCAATAGTTAAGCCCGAATATGTTATTACCTCTACTTGTGGATTTTGAGCATAGACCTTTTTTATCATTACCTCAACCTCTTCTACATCAAAGGCCCTTTTCTTATTCTCATTCACACCTATTGCTATAACAACCCTATCTGCAATTGTTAATGCCTTATCAACTATCCATTTATGTCCTATGGTAAATGGGTCGAAACTTCCTGGAAATAGTAGTGTTTTATGAGAGTTCTTCATCTGTTACCAAATTATCTATAATAAAGTTTTGACGTTCCATTGTATTTTTTCCCATATAGAACTCCAACATTCCAGATACAGAATCTTGTTTGTTTAACGATACGGGGTCGAGTCGCATATCAGGTCCTATGAAATTGGCAAACTCCGACGATGAAATCTCTCCAAGTCCTTTAAATCGGGTTATCTCAGGGTGAGCTCCAACTTTTTCCATAGCAGCTAATCTCTCCTCCTCTGTATAACAATAGTAGGTCTCTTTTTTGTTACGAACTCTAAAAAGTGGTGTTTGCAATATATATACATGACCCTTCTTTACAAGTTCAGGGAAGAATTGCAAGAAAAATGTAAGTAGTAACATTCTTATGTGCATTCCGTCCACATCGGCATCAGTAGCTATCACAATCTTATTGTAACGCAAGCCTTCAAGTCCATCTTCTATATCGAGTGCCGCTTGTAATAGATTAAACTCTTCGTTCTCATATACTACCTTACGAGTTAATCCGTATGAGTTTAGAGGTTTTCCTCTCAAACTAAAGACAGCTTGTGTCTCGGCATTACGGCTCTTGGTTATTGAGCCCGATGCTGAATCTCCCTCAGTTATAAATAATGTTGACTTATCTCGGTCATCGCCCTTTGCATCGCTTAAATGGATGCGACAATCTCTCAATTTCTTATTATGCAGATTTGCCTTCTTTGAACGTTCACGTGCGAGTTTAGTTACTCCTGCTATGGCTTTGCGTTCTTTCTCCGACTCTTGAACCTTTTTAAGCATAAGGTCTGCTGTTTCGGGTTCGCGATGCAAGAAATTATCTAACTCTTTCTTTAAAAAGTCGTTTAGGAATTTACCTATTGTAGGGCCATCAGGACCCATATCTTTTGATCCTAATTTGGTTTTTGTTTGCGACTCAAATACAGGCTCCTCTACTTTTATACTTACTGCTGCCACCATTCCGTTACGAATATCAGAAAACTCAAAGTTCTTATTGAAGAACTCCTTTATTGTACGGGTAGCAGCCTCTCGAAATGCAGATAGGTGTGTTCCTCCTTGTGTAGTGTGTTGACCATTGACAAATGAATAGTACTCCTCGCCATATTGGTCGCAGTGAGTTATTACAACCTCTATATCATCTCCTTTTAAGTGTATTATGGGATATAAAGGATCTGCTGTCATTTTATCGTTCAAAAGGTCTAATAATCCTCCTTTTGAGTAGAATTTACGGCCATTAAGATATATTGCCAATCCACTATTCAAATATGAATAGTTCTTAAGCAGATTTTCAACATACTCCATATTGAAAGAGTAGTTGCCAAATATTTTTGCATCATTATCGGGTGTAAACTGAACCAATGTTCCGTTTTTCTCACTCGATGCACATATTGGAGCATCAACCTCAACAGAGCCTTTCTCATATACAACCTCTTTGCATTGTCCATCGCGATAGGCTACTATTCTGAAATTTGTTGATAATGCGTTCACCGCTTTTATACCGACTCCGTTCAATCCCACCGATTTTTTAAAGGCTTTTGAGTCATACTTTGCTCCTGTATTCATCTTTGATGATACATCTTTTACCTTGTCAAGAGGTACTCCTCGACCATAGTCGCGAACCTCAACGCTATTCTCGTTGATATTTACCTCTATTTGAGAGCCAAAGCCCATCATATACTCATCAATGGCATTATCCATTACCTCTTTTAGAAGTACATATATTCCGTCGTCAGCATGTGAACCATCGCCTAATTTTCCGATATACATACCGGGACGAAGACGTATATGCTCTTTCCAATCAAGTGTCTTTATATCTTCTCCGTCGTAATTAACCTCTTGTCTCTTAAGTTCTATATCTTCTGCCATATCGAGTATAAATTTTGCTTAACTGCGAAGATACAAATTTTTAGCGAAAACTTTGGTTATGAGCCATATTTATTTTCCTAAAATAAAAATAAAGAGC
>JAZONU010000092.1:0-3147 GCA_045654605.1 Candidatus Caccoplasma sp.
GGTTACCCTGCTGCAACAGCAAAAGCAACATTACAATCGGCTATTGCAACAGCAGAGGCAAACCCAACAGCAGCGGCAGGAACAACATTGCAAACAGCAATAGATGCTTACTATGCTACAACCGATATAGTAAAACCTGAAGCAAGCAAAACATACACCTTTATTGTAGGACATACCTCTACAAAATCGTATATCTATAACAATAACGGAGTATTATCGTTGGCAACATACGACGGAGGCGAACTACCCTCAACAGCACACTTCACTTGCGAGGTGGTTGATGAAAAATATCAGTTTGTCTCTGGCGGAAAATATATGCCATATCCCAAATATGATAACGGAAACCTTCAAACAACATCAAGCATCTATACAAAATTCACTGTAGGTAAAATATTGAATGGAGGAAATGTTACAGCAACAAACCAAGATCTATTTGGTTTGGTATATTTGGAAGGTACTCGATTCCATAATTCAACAGATCAAACAGCATCAGTAGTTGTAAAATATGCCGATGCAACAAACAACCCAATCACTCCAATTTGGGATGCGGCGAATACACCATTTGCCGGACCAAGTGGAACAAATGGATATTTCACCTCTGCAATAAAAATAGAGGAGGTAACACCTGTAACCCCAACCACTTACACAGCAAGTGTAACAGCAGGAAATGGTGGAACAGCAACAGTAATGCATGGAACAACTCCTGCGTCATCATCAATAACAGTAGATGCAGGAACTGAGGTAACATTCTATGCAGTACCCGACCAAGGTTATCGTTTCTTAGGTTGGACTAAAGGTGCATCTGCAACATACGAAAGCACAGATGAAACATACAACGTAACAGTAACAGAGGATATTTCTCTTGTTGCTAACTTCGAGGCTATACCAACATATACAGTAAATGTATCTGTTAGCGGAAACGGTAGTGTAGAAAAATCAGCAGCCTCTGTATTAGAGGGTGGCGAAGTAACACTTACTGCAACAGCTGAAGACGGATATGAGTTTACAAAATGGAGCGATGAGTCAACTGAAAATCCTCGCACAATTACTTCAGTAACTGCCGATATCAACCTAACAGCATACTTCGAGGCAATACCACAAGGTAATACACCTCTATTAACATTTGCTTGTTTGTCTGACCTTCACGCTCAAGAGAGTTTAATCAGTGGTGATGTTAACAGCGTTAAACTTCGTGAGTCGGTAACAAAAACTCTTAGCAAAATAAAAGAAGAGGAGAATGTCGATTTGATAGTTCTTGGTGGAGACTACACAAGTAACAACACAATTCTCGAAGAAAGTTGGGAGAAAACACGCGAGTTGCTTGTAAATGAAACACGAGGAGCATTCAACGGAACAAAAACACCTGTTATCTATGTAAACGGTAACCACGAGTATGAGGTTGCAAATTGTGATAATCTTCCTAAAAATTACAATGCTGGTGAGTATTACGGAACACCAATGAAAACAGACATCGGTGCTTTGGCTGCAGAGGATTGTTTCTACGAAACAGCTTCAAACGGTACAGGAACAAGCGTTGAACTTTTGGCTGCATACCATTATGTAGTAAACGGTTTCGACTTTGTCGTATTGAATACAGGTAAAAACTTCTTTACATCAGCATCAGATTATTCATACTCAATTGAGTCAGTTAACTGGTGTGCAACAAAACTTGCAGAAATTTATGCATCAGATCCCACTAAAACTGTATTCTTCCTTGTTCATATTCCATTCTCTGATTCTAAAGGAATAAGTAATGTAAACAAAGGTATGAATAAGGGTAACGATGCTGAATTTGTTACAAAACTAAAATCAACATTGGCAAAATATCCTAACCTTATAATGTTGTATGGTCACGACCACGGAACCGACTCGGCATACATTCGTGAGGCAACAGATGAACGTGTAACAGTATATGCAACTGACGGTTCAAAATATACAGGAGAGGGTGCTTCGCAAGAGAACCTGACATACTATATCGAAAACTTTAATACAGGTAAGTATTTAGGATATTCTGGTAAAAATCTTTCAAATACCGATACTCAATCGTCAGATGTAACAATCACAACATCTACATATAATGGGGTTGAAGGTGCGTTTAATATTTATATGACTAATGCTCCAAATGATGACCAAGGTAATCCTATAAATTATTTACATTGTGGTTCAAGTGGTCGTTTCTCTGGAAATAATGCTAATGATGCAATAGGACAACAAGTATATCTATTTGAGGTTGCAGACCCAAATGCAGCAAAAATAACAGCGACACAAGCAACTTCAGTTGTTGCAGGTAAAACATATATGTTGGTTGCATATTCAGAAAAAGCAGCTGGTTATTATGCTTTAACTAATGAAATGTATAATAATGACGGTACAAAAAATCAACGTATGGTTGGTGTTGCAGTATCAATCACAGACGGAACAATCGAATATACTCCGGGAACAGCATCTGTTCTTTGGACAATAAACAAAAAAGGTTCTGCATCAGAAAAGAGCTTCTTCTCATCATTTATGGGCTCAATGCGTTACTATGGCAATACAATTGATTCTGACCAATTATCTGAAAGAAAAATAGTACAAGCCTTGATGGTATATGTATATTCTGACCGTGTTGAGTTGGAGATGAAAAACTATGCTCAGAGTGGAACAATAAATGGAATTACAGTAAATCAAGACTTAACTCCATACGTTTCATACCGCACCGTAACTCACTCAGAGGAGGCAGTAACTGCTACTCCAGATATTACATCAGCAGGAGGAGTTGTTAATCCAGGTTCAGAGGTAACAGTAACAGTTGAGGCTCCGGAATGGCACAACCTATACTATACTATCAATGGCGAAACTCCAACCGAGGCAGTTGAAAATGGTACTATAACATTTACAGCCAATGAAGAGGGCGACTATACTGTTAAAGTTGCGGCACAAGAGGGTATTCGCCAAATGAGCCCCGTTGCATCTGTAACATACACAGTAATGAATACTCACGGTATCACAGTTTCAACAAATGGAGAAGGTGGTACAGCATCATTTACAATTGAAGGTACTAATGTAATACTTACAGCATCTGAAGCTGCCGAGGGTTATGAGTTCGTAGGTTGGAGTGTTGGAGAGTCAGCAGAGATAGTATCAACTGATAATCCATATACAACA
>JAZONU010000093.1:0-2260 GCA_045654605.1 Candidatus Caccoplasma sp.
GCTTGGTTGTAAACGGTGCCGGTGCATCGGCTACTTCATGCACAAGACTATATATGAGCCTTGGCATCAGACGCGAAAATATTGTAATGGTTGATAGTAAAGGTGTTATCAATAGCAAACGTCAAGGCCTTACTCCTCAAAAACAAGAGTTTATGACAACTCGCGATATTTACACTTTGGAAGAGGCAATGAAGGGTGCTGATGTATTCTTGGGTCTATCAAGAGCAGATGTTCTTACACAAGATATGATTCGCTCAATGAACGATAATCCTATTGTTTTTGCTTTGGCTAACCCAAATCCAGAGATTGCTTACGATAAAGCAAAAGAGTCTCGTCCCGACCTTATCTTTGCAACAGGACGTTCTGACTATCCCAACCAAATCAATAACGTATTGGGATTCCCATACATATTTAGAGGAGCATTAGATGTTCACGCCTCGGCAATTAACGAAGAGATGAAACTTGCTGCAGTATATGCCATTGCAGCCCTTGCAAAAGAGCGTGTTCCTGATGTTGTGAATGCAGCATACAACATTAATAAAATAAGCTTTGGTCCTGATTATATCATTCCAAAGGCTCTTGACCCACGTCTATTAACTCGCGTTGCTCCTGCTGTTGCAAAAGCAGCTATGGATACAGGCATTGCTGCAAAACCAATTACAGATTGGAAAGCCTATAAAAATGGATTGAGAGCAAGAATGGGTTACGACAATAAACTTGTTCGTCAATTAACTGAGACTGCAAAAGCCAATCCAAAACGTGTCGTATTTGCAGAGGCTAACCACGTTAATATGCTTACAGCTGCAGTTACAGCTTACAAAGAGGGTATTTGTACTCCTATCCTATTGGGTAACGAAGAGATGATTGCTAAAACAGCGGTTCAAAATAATCTTGATCTCGGAAATATTGAGATTGTTAACCTTCGCCACGATAGAGAAGCAGACAGACGCTGCAAATACGCAGGAATTCTTTCACAAAAACGCCAACGTGAAGGTGTTACTTTCGCTGAAGCATACGAGAAGATGTTTGACCGTTCATATTTTGGTATGATGATGGTTGAGTGTGGTGATGCAGATGCGTTTATAACAGGAACATACACAAACTATAACGAGGCTATACAAATTGCAAAAGATGTTATCGGTATTCGTCCAGAATACAAACATTTTGGAGCAATGCACATTGTTTCAACTAAAAAAGGAACTTTCTACCTTGCAGACACTTTAGTTAACCGCAAACCTGATGATGAAACATTGGTGGATATTGCAAGACTTTCAGTTCACACAGTAAACTTCTTTGCTCAAGATCCGGTTATGGCAATGATATCATATTCTAACTTTGGTTCAGACAATCAAGGAAGTCCCGCACAAGTTCATAGTGCAGTACAAAAGCTACACTCTCAATATCCTGATATTGTTGTTGATGGAGAGATGCAACTAAACTTTGCTATGGATAAAGAGCTACGCGATCATACTTTCCCATTCTCTAAACTAAATGGTAAAGATGTAAACACTCTTATATTCCCCAACTTAAGTGCTGCAAATACTGCGTATAAACTTCTATTAGAAATGGGTGTAAACGAAAGCGTTGGTCCAATTCAAATGGGATTGAATAAACCTATTCACTTTACAGATATTGAAAGTTCTCCTCGCGATATCGTCAACCTTGCAACAGTAGCGGTTATCGATGCGATTGTGGATGAAAAATTACACAATAAATAATATTTGATTAGTTCATAATAGAAAGAGGCAACCCATCGGGTTGCCTCTTATTTTATAAGTAAAATTCTTCTGTGAGTTTTTTATATTGATATGACTGATTACCACTATTCTCTGATACCACAATTCTATCAATTGTGTATTGTGTTTGCACCCTACTGCACTCTGTCAATACCCGTTTTGGTTCTGTTCCTTCGACGGTTACTATCCATGTTAATCTACGAAGATAGAATCCTTGCAATAGTGCTATTTGAGCAATATTAAAATAGCTATCAGCAGGAGTAATCATTGCAAATATAGAGTTACATTTACTCACTGCTGAGACTCCTTTAAAAAGAGCTTCAAAACTTAAAGAGCTTGTGTTGCGAGCAGAAGATCGTTTTAAATCGGGAGAAAGAGTATCTTCTGTAAAAAACGGAGGATTTGATATTACCATATCATACTTTTTATCACACTTCGTTGAGTAACTGACAAAATTACCATTAATGGCATTTAACGAATTACCCCATGGTGATAACTCAAAATTATTTTGAGAATCTTTTACC
>JAZONU010000094.1:0-2663 GCA_045654605.1 Candidatus Caccoplasma sp.
GTAGTTTTGTATGTAGCAACCAATTGAGCATTATCGCGAATTATACTCATATTGGTTGGAGTAGCATTTATGTTTACATTTTGCTACTCCTCAATAATATTACCATCTGTTTCAGAGTAAACCAAATAAGGAGTATTAGCACTCATCACTCCGTTTACCGAAGTAAAGTTAACCATATTACCCTTAACTGAGTCAAATAAATATACATCACCATTAATGTTTGTAGTAGAGCATTCAAAAGGAAGCACCACAAACTTCATTTCGTAAGCACCAATCTCACGGTTGAAGTTTAACTCTGTAGCCGTAAAGTTATTTGGAGAGTAAAAATCAATATTATCTTTTAGAACAAGCTCTGAAGCAACATTATATGCGTTAATAACGTTTGTGCTGTTGGTTAAAGATAAAGGAGCATTGTATCTGTTGTTTCCCGTAACAAATGCAAGAGCATTATCTGGTAAAGAAATAGCCTCACCATTAGAATAAACAATTTTCTTCTCATTAACTCCATAATAAACATCCAAATTGTATAGAGTTTTATTTGCATTGGCAATCTCAATATCTTTACCATTACTTTCGGCTGCAACAATTTTAAAGTTGCCACCCAATGAGTTTAAAATTGGAGTTGGTATAGTAAATGATTTGGTATTAGCAATATAAACCAATTCGCCATTGTTGTTATAAACCTTAAAACCAACTGCACCATCGCCCTCAATAGTAACATTACCGTTGTTTATGGTGTATTTATAACCATTACATTTGTTCTTGTCAGAGTAGTCGTTATATTGACCCACTTCACCAACCTGACCAATTGGGTGTTCGTTGTTGAAATCACCTTTTACAGCTCCCGCAGGCATACCTGCATAGTTTGCTGGAGAAGGTTTTATGCGGTCATCAATAAATATTACACTACTATTTTTCTTGTAGTTTTTACTCTTAATATAGTTTAAAGTCGCTTCAATGTCTTGACTAACTGTTGTTGGGTCGGTATCAATATAATAACTTCCGTAGTCATCTTTGTGGTATCCTAAACTGTAACCATTGTTTTGAGGAATCTCAAAAAATCCGAAAACCTTAAAGAACTCGGTTAAATCCTCTCCTGCAACATCACAAGCGTAGCGAACAAATTTCAGGCTCTCATCCTTTAAACGAATAGTTACACCTTGTCTTCTATCCAAACGGTCATTACGCAATGCTCTATAAAGGTTGGGGTAGAAGTCGGGGTTATTACCCAAAACATGATAGTAGTAATAAAGTTTAGTGTACATCAAGCATTGCTCCCAAATATCACGAGCAGTCCAATGCACTCCATTTGAAAAGTTGTTGATAGTCGTTGAAAGTTCATCGGCACGCATAGTAAAACGACCTTGCTCATACACAGCCACATTCGAGAATAGGTTATTTGAGACCTCAGTGCAACCTATCATATTAATGACATTTTGGTGAATATGTCCGTTTTCGTGGGCAGGACCCCAGATAGCACCTGTTGTATTCATCTCCTCATAACTCATTACGCTCGAAAGTGTAGTCTCGTTATAGTATGTACCATAAGAACTTGCATACATATAACTATTGTCTATCGATGCAGCAACCAAAAGGTTATTGAAATAACCCTCATAATCCTCATATCCCATCAAATTATGTTGCGATTTTATAATATTATCCCAAATATTCAACAGCTCTACCATATAAAGCGGACAATATTGCTTTACCAAATCTCTGTTCATATTAAACATCAGGTAGTTGGTTTTTAAATTAACCACGCTGTTCTCTTTAAGCAGATAACTTTGAAGTTTACTCCAATCCATATTGGTGTCTCCTTTTGTCAAGTCAAAGTAGCCATTAACCTTACCACCTTCTATATGAATTTTAATATCCTCAATATCCGATAATTTAGGATAAGAGTAGTTGCCGTTACCATCTTTGGTAACTTCAGCATTATAGTAAACAAACAGGTTTGCATCTTCGCTTAAAATAATAGAGTTTAAACCTTTGGTTAAATTAGAACAAGCACCTGAACTATTAGTGCCACTAACAACCTCAATTTGCAAAGTAGTGCCAGAGGGAACATCGCTATCAACAAAAATCAGAATAACATCTCCGCTTTTACCGCAAATACCTGTTGGGTTACTCAAACGGCTAAAACAGTATCCATTACCTGTAATTTCAGTCCAACCATTCCAATCCCAGTCGCTGTAAACCTTGTAGTCTGCAATGCGGAAACTCTTCTCGGTCTTATTCCAGCTACTTTCATAAGTAGTCCACGACTCGTTCTTGACCTTCAAAATCATCTCTCTCAAAATAGGGTTTGTAATACCTTTACTATCAAGATGAGCCGTTAAAACAACATCAGGTAGCGATTTATACTCCGATTTAAGTTGAGTACAAGCATAGTCATCGAAGAATTGCATAAGTTGTGATTGAATAATATTCTTATTCTCCTGCAACTCTTTAAAGTTATTGAATTCTGTTTTTGCAGCCTCAATCTCCTCTTCAGTAGCATTACACTCTTTCAAGCACCACACCGAAGCTGGAGTATCTGTGTACCACCCAACAACATAATTGCTTTGGCTTGCAGCACAGTGTAAACCAACAGAGCTGAAATCGGTAGTAGTAAAAGTTGAGGTCCATTTGTCTGATCCATTCTCAATGGCAAAAGTATTTTG
>JAZONU010000095.1:0-3515 GCA_045654605.1 Candidatus Caccoplasma sp.
TGCTTGTTAAGATTTTTTATAGTTGCATCTTTTTCTTTTATCTGATTTTTGAGATTAGTTATCTCTTTATAATTAGTTGCTGTTTTTAGTTTTTTCTCTAAATCTGATTTCTCTTGTTTTAATTTTTTTATCTCTTTATCATTTGCGGATATCTGATTGTTGAGGTCTTTTATCTCTGCATCTTTTGCGGATATTTGTTTCTCCATTAAGGTATATGCCTGATCATTCGTTGTTTTAGGATTTGATTTTAATTCGTCTATTTCTGCATCTTTTGTTGATATTTGTTCTAATAAATCTGAAATCTCTTGAGATTTTTCTTGCATACGCATAGTCTCCTCTTCTTTATATGACTGAATTTTATTTACTCCATATGCGACACCTATGATAAGGAATATTAAGGCAATTATAAATAATGGTCTCCAGATATTAGCTTTTTTATCTTCTTCTTCAACTTTTCTATTATTGCTCTCCTCTTGTAGTTTATCATTCTCTATCAGTAATTTATTATTCTCTTCTTGGAGTTTATTCTTTTTTAGTTGAAGTCGGTATTTCTCTTCTATTATATGCTCTATTTGACCTGATAGTTCTGTATTCTCTTTCTTTAAACTCTCTAATTCATACTTAATATTCTCTATATCTTCTTGGTCAAGATGCTCCATTACAAACGAATATAGCTCTTTTCCGTTAGAGAATCTGTCTTCGGGGTTCTTTGAGAGTGATTTTAGTATTAATTCTTCTAACCAATCAGGATAATCTTTCTCATATATTTCGCCAGGATGTGTCTCCTCATACGCCGATTTTCTCATATCATAAATCGAGGGAGGGAGTTGCTCCTTATGGGCTTTTCCTAATAGATACTCAGCCTCTACTGTATTGGAATTACTCTTATCAAATTTAAAGGGTACTTGACCTGTTAAGAATTCATACAATACTATTCCAAAACTATATATATCGGATTGGGTACTTAAAATTTTTTCATTATCCCACTTCTCGGGTGCTTTAAACTCGGGTGCTCCGTTGTTTCGTTTACTACTGCGGATAACACTATCGCCTTCTATGGCTAATCCAAAATCGAGTAATACATATCTTCCATCTTCGCGACGAATTATATTTGCGGAGTGAATGTCGTTATGTATAACTCTATATTTGTTTATTAATTTTTCTATGGTCGATTCATCTAACAAGACTTTTTGTCCATCTTCCGGATCATCTTTCAAATTGTCTTCTTCCTTATCCATACAGAATTTATAGATATCCTCATGACAATATGATAATGCACTGCTTATGTCGGTTAAGAGTCTTATGACATCTTTGATCTGTACAAATTTACCTTGAGATTCAATGTAGTGATATAGGTCTTTTCCATCTACATAATCCATCTCTACTATTGCCTTTTGAGCCTTCAACAGTGGTTGATAGATGTGGACTATATTTGGATGACTTCCATTTCCCAATCTTAATAATATGCGACACTCTTCTATAAACTTTTGGTATGTCTTATCTGATTCGCCCCTGGCTATTACTGTGTTTAAAACTCGTATAGCTCTTATATATCCTAATTTATTATGTTTAACTTTATAGACTGTTGCATATCCGCCTTGTCCTAACTCGTCTAATAAAGTATATTCCTCTAAAAATGCCATAGTTTTTATATATTTATTTTGTATTCTTACTCTTTATAAAAGATGTTGGTCTCAATCATGAGAAAAAACTTCTTGCTACATATCTCCCTATAAAATATACTGCTATTATTACTATAAGAGTGATAGCTACTATAATTATTCCTTTTTTTAATTTTTTGCTACCAGACTTTTGACCTACATTATCATTGTCGGTTTCATCCAATATGTCAGCATCCTCAATTATTGTTTGCGTCGGTACAATTGCGTTATTTGAAGAAAAGTTTGCTTCAACTATAACTACAGTAACATTATCTTTTCCTCCTGCTTCATTGGCAGATTTTATTAAAAGTTCTACTTTTTCCTCAACCGATATATTTTTTTGCAAAACTTCTTTCATCTGTAACGACGTTACCATATCACATAAGCCGTCGGAACACAATAATAGAGTAGATTGTGGTTGAAGAGGAAAGGTTGCTACCTCAATATAATCGTTTGCTGTGTTCTCTAAATATACCGACCCTATATCTTTATTAATAATATTTCGTTGCGGATGTTTCATGGCTTCCTCTTCTGTTAGTTCGCCAATCTCTTCGCGATACCCTATTAGTGAATGGTCGTGTGAGAGTTTTTCAATCTTTTCATCAACATATTGATATAACCGAGTATCTCCAACGTGTGCCATATTGATTTGTTGTTTTTCAACCTCTATCAATATTGCTGTTAGAACACAACTCATATTACTATATTGAGGATTATTCTTGCGTTCAGTATATATAGTATTATTGGCATATAGCACTGCTTGCTGCAATAGCTCTAATCGTTCTCCATTAGGATATAACTCAAGATATTTAACTATTAATTCTTGTGCCATTGACGAAGCTATCTCTCCTCCTTCATATCCTCCTACTCCATCAATTGCAACAGCTAATATGTGGTTTTCATCCCAAATGTTCTGCGAAATAAAGGCATCTTCGTTATTTGTACGAACTTGACCTATATTTGTACTTCCAAAAAAAGATATTGAATCCATACTTCTATTTTATTATTTCAAAATTTACTTTTATTTCATTATTCACAAATATACTCGATTTGTTAGCTAATGCATACCATTTGATTTCTCCTCCGGAACTTTCTTCCATTGTACGACTATTCAAATTTGCATGTGCAAATGCCGCTATATAATATTTACTTTCCGAAGGTACATATTTTATCTGTATATGAGAGTCTTTTATTTCAGTACTATCTAACTTGAAGATTTTTTTGTCATCTCTTATATCGTTTTTCCCTGATATATAAATGAGATTATTTCGCATTGTATATCTGTAATTTACTCCATTTTTTGTATATGACAACTCTGCTAATCCTTTAAATTCAGCTATATTTGATTTTTCGTTAATTTGTTTTATATCTTGCGATAAGTTTTTGTCAAACTCATATTTAAATATTCCTTCTCCTAAAATATCTAATTTTTGAATTGCAGCCCAATTCATATTTGTTTTATCAACAAATGAATTATCTAATTTTACTGACATTCTAACATTAGTATCAACTGCTACATTATTAGATGAATATTCTTCGTTTGCTATTAATGAGGCAATGGTTACAATATGCCCTTTTTCTAAAGTTAATGTAGTGGTATCAGTATTTAAAATTGTACTTATTCTACTTGTAGAGAATTGAAAGTACCAATATTTAGCAGGAGGAGTGAAATCAGGATATTCTCTTTGCTTCTCTTTTATTACTTGATAATATGCCGATATAATCTCCGGTAATACAAAGGGTAATGATTGTTTTCTACTATTATAATCGTCAGGATCCATTATTACATGAAATGACATTGGATATAACATTCTTCTACCCACCGATTCGGCATCTAACATTTCTTTAAATTGC
>JAZONU010000096.1:0-4218 GCA_045654605.1 Candidatus Caccoplasma sp.
TGGCCTCCGACTTAGCAAAAGGTTTAACCGGTCTTGCACTCCAGTCTAATGATATGTTTATGCTTTCTGCCGGTGAAGACTTTGCTAAGTACAACGGCAGCAAATACACCAACGCTCTTGGTAGCGTAAAGGGCAACAGCCTTCTTACCCAAGGTAGATGCGATGGGAATGGGAATATATATGACACCGCTCGAAATGGCAGGAATGGGGGCAGAAATGCGTATGGACGGAGCATATATGGCAGGTCTGTCATTAATGCAACCAATCTATACCGGTGGAAAAATCCTTACCGGACGCAAAATGGCAAAAATAGGAGAGGAGGTAGCACAAGAGCAACAACGAATGACCAAAATGGATGTAATCGTAGAAGCCGACAATGCCTATTGGACCTATCTTGCAGTAAGTCGCAAAGTAAATATGATGGAGAGTTATACCCGTCAAATGGATACAATCTACAACCAAACACAAGTAGCACTATCGGCAGGATTGGCAACCGAAAACGATATGTTGCGAGTAGAAGCAAAACGAAGTGAAATAAAATACCAAACTCAAAAAGTACAAAACGGAGCAGACCTTTGCAAAATGTCGTTGTGCAGAGTAATAGGGGTAGATTTTAGTACACAAATCGAATTAACAGATACAACATTTGTAGCAGAGAAAATGCTCTCATTAAGCGACGATTTAAGTAAACGTCCGGAGTTAACTATGTTGCAAAAGAATGTTGACATAAACGAACAACAGATAAAAATGGTACGTTCCGATATGTTACCAATGATAGCCCTATCGGCAGGATATACCTACTTTGGAAACATAAAAATGAAAACAATGGTAGATATAGGCGGAGGAATGTATATGCCATATACCAGCGAATTTAAAGACGGAATAGGAACAGCAATGTTAGCAGTTCAAATACCAATATTGCATTGGGGAGAAGGATTTAAAAAAGTAAAGAAAGCACGTTTCAATTTAGAAAATGCCAAATTGGATCTCGAAAAAAACAAAAAACTATTAACTCTTCAAGTGCAACAAGCAATACGTAATGTACAAGATAGTTATATGATGATTGAAACAGCATCATTAGCACTACGTCAAGCAGAGGAGAATTTAAGAGTAACACGCAATCGTTACAATGAATCAATGGCAACACTAACCGATTTGTTAGATGCACAATCGCAGTGGCAACAATCATATAGTAACTATATTGAAGCTCAGTCGCAATACAAAATATACGAAACAGAGTATCTCCGAGCAACAGGGAAACTTACAAACAATTAATATTAATATAACCAACACTCGTTGTCATATAAAGTTGACATCTTATAAAACAGAGAAGAGGAGCTAAACAACCTCTTCTCTGTTTTGATATTTAGGAATTAAATCTTACATTTGTGAAAATAAAATAATAGATAAATAAATTTTAAGTTATGAAACAAAATTATATCAAACAATTATTAATGCTGATGGTATTTGTGCCTTTTGTTAGCATGCAATCCCAAGATGTTGAATATATGAATGTATTCCTTACATCGCAAGGTTCAGCTCAGTCAATAAACATTGATGAAATAGATTTAATCACTTTCTCTTCTGACGATGAAGTAGTAATTAAAATATCAGGAGTTGAAACCCCAATGGCAATAGACAACATTGAGTTGATAACCTTTGGAACAACAGATATCACTTCTATTGAGGAGAGTAATGCAGAGATTAAGGATATCGAGATGGTCTATATCTCTTCAGTAGGCGAAGTACGAATAACGTCACCCGATGTAATAACTAAGGTGCAAATTTATAATATACAAGGAGTGCTAATGCAAAACCAATTGCCAGGAGTTGAAACCGCAACCCTTAATGTAAGTGATTACCCCAAAGGAATATATGTTGTAGCAGTACAATCAAACGGAAAAGTAGAGGCGAAGAAATTCATAAAATAGTTGAGGAACATTCGTTCCTCGAACCCGCTATCGTTCGGTATAGTTTAATAAACTAAACTATGCTCTCACTTAATCGCGGCTTTGTTAGTTTTTAGTTGTATGGTTGCTTTGCACCATAGTTGCTAGCAAAAATATTAGACAAACAAGTTTTTAGATATAGTAAACGCCATAGGTTCATTGAGCCTATGGCGTTTTATAGTAGAAACACAATAATTGTGTCCGCAATAAGAACAACAAATTTTGTATAAACTCTGTTGAACGTGAGCAAGTTTAACAAAGGCTGTGTCCGATATTGGTCTAATTTGACCAATTATACTAACAAAGTTGCGATAGCGAGTAACAAACGTATGTTTGTTAACTAACAACTAAAAACTCTCTTTACTATGCACCACCATCTTTTTACCGTGTCCTTTCATCTTACAGCAACTAACAGAGTATGGTTGAGACTTCTCACGTTCTTTGTAACCTTCGTATGCAATCTTTTGAACAGGGTTAAGAGTTTCAATAAAACGTTCTTCAGCTTTATTCTGTTTTCTTAAAAGTCGAGCATGTTTATCTTCATTAGCCTCTACCAGCTCTTTACTCTCTAATAAGTTAAGTTTATATAATCGTTCGGTTTGTTTATTGTTAAGATGAAGTCTGTGTTGCATATTCTTAGTCTTAAATTCAGCCCAATCGCGGGGAGTCATAGCATTACCCCTCTTTTCTTTAAGAATTCTGTAAATAGGGATTTTCTCCTCACTCATACTGATAATAGAGTCGTGTCCGTTATGGCTAATAATCTCTAAACTATTCATAGTAAGAGTATCTCTAATAACAACACTTCTGTTCATCTCTCGGTGGTGTCTCTCTTTAGCCGAGCTATTAAATGCAAAAATAGCACTGAGGGCAACAATAAGATAAAGTTTTTCCATAGTAAATAATTTGAATTTTACTATAATACATTTCTGCAGTAAAATAGTTCATTAAAAAATGTTATCTTTGTTTTAAATAACAATGAATATGGCAAAACAACGTTTAGAATCGCTTGATATATTGCGAGGTTTCGACCTTTTTTGTTTAGTAGTATTGGAGACAACTCTACACCCATTAGCACACGCTTTGGATAGCGAAGCATTTAATAACTTTATGTGGTGTTTCACCCACGTTGAGTGGGAGGGATTTTCATCGTGGGATTTAGTAATGCCACTCTTTCTCTTTATGACCGGAATAACCATACCATTCTCGCTGTCGGCTGTAAAACGAGATAGAACCCTACATCGCTTGCCAATCTACAAAAGAATACTCAAACGCTTTATAATATTATGGATATTCGGAATGATATGTCAAGGCAATCTACTCGCATTAGACCCTTCACGAATATATCTATATTCAAATACCCTACAATCAATAGCAATAGGCTATTTAGTCTCATCCATCCTATTTATAAATTTAAAAACCACTGTTCAGATAGCAGTTTCAATATCGTTACTATTAATCTATTGGGCATTGATGCAATTTGTATCTGTCGATGGATATGGAGCAGGAGATTATACACCAACAGCCAACTTTGCCGAGTGGGTAGATAGAGTAGTGTTGGGGCGTTTCCGAGATATGGCAACCATATCTACCACAGGAACCATAGAGTTTGCACCATGGTATAACTACACATGGATAGTAAGCTCACTAAACTTTATAGTAACCGTAATGACAGGAATGTTTGCAGGAATAATTCTGAAGAACACAAACACCACACAAATAGCCAAATTCAAACAACTATTATATATCGGAATAGCTTTGGTTATTGTTGGTTATCTCCTTGGTTTTGTACATCCCATAATAAAGAAACTTTGGACAAGCTCAATGACACTTTACAGCAGTGGTTGGTGTTATATATTAATGGCACTCTTCTATTGGCTGGTAGATGTAAAAGGCTGTAAAAAGCATACCCAACTATTAAAGATATATGGAATGAACTCCATAACAGCCTATATGCTGACAATAGTAGTAAGTTTCAGTAGTATATCACAATCCCTCTTTCACGGATTGGAACAATACACAGGCTCCTATTACCCCTTTATAATAGCCCTCAGTAACTGCACAATCATATATCTCATTCTCCGATATATGTATAAACACCAAATATATTTAAAGGTGTAGATGTCAGCTATCAGTTGTCAGTTTTAAGTAGGGATGTGGTATGTCACATCCTAAAGAAGTAGCAACAGAAGCAGTAGGGACACAAACTCCGTCGCACAGAGCACTGTGCTCCCCAATCTGCGGCACGAATTGACATTTAGTCAATTCT
>JAZONU010000097.1:0-5148 GCA_045654605.1 Candidatus Caccoplasma sp.
ATACGAGGTGTTGCGTCAGAGAAATTAAAGAATAGCTTCGCACTTCAAAATAAAGATACCCCAAAAGTTAGACAAAAAACATTTGGGGTATCTTTATGTAAAAAAAAACTTAAAAAGGTTTTAAAATCAGCTCAATAAAAATATGAATAAAATTTTATTTATATCTAAATAAATCATATATTTGCAAAAATATATTATAATAAGAGTATTAGTGTTTTTTTAGAAAGTGCTGGTACTCAAAATCGTTGTGTTGGGAATATATAAACAACTAAATAAATAATTTATGAAAAAGTTTTATTCTTTAATCTTGGCAGTGGTCCTATTGTTGGGATTCTCTGTCAAAGCCAATGCCCAATTAACACCTAATTCGGTATGGTACACAATTCAAGACTATCAAGGTCGCTATGTAACAAACAATGCATCAGCGGTTGATGGAACAAAGATGAGTTTGACAACCGATGCAACCAATCAAGGAATTAATTGGAAATTTTTAAAAGCAGGCGATTATTGGATTATCTGCAATGCAGCAGTAGATCAAACAATGGACTGTGGAGGAACAACACCAACCACAATGAGCCAATGGCAAAAAGCTACAAGTACAACAAACCAAAACCAATGGTTTGTAATTGAGGCAGTATCAGGTAAAGCAGATACTTACATGATTATTCCTTACAATGCACAAGGACGAGCATACTACACAAATTCATCGTCTCAATTGGTACCTGCAGTAAAAAATAGTAACGACCAGACACAACAGTTTAAAATAGCTAAAGTAAAAGAGGTAGAGGAGATTATTGCATATTGGGAAGATGAAACAATCTTTGAAGAGAATAAAGAAAAAGGTCATGCAACATACATACCTTACCCTTCAAAAGCTTCGATGCAAGCAGACCAATACTACCAAACTCCATGGACAACACCGGAGAGTGAATATTATATGTCGTTGAACGGAACATGGAAATTTAACCTTGTTGATGAGCCATCAAAACGTCCAACAGACTTTTTCCAAGATAGCTATGACGTATCATCATGGGACGATCTTCCGGTGCCTTCAAACTGGGAGATGTATGGATACGACAAACCAATATACTGTAACGTAGAGTATCCACACGCAAACACACCTCCATATATTCAACGTCGTTCAGGATATAGTGGTTATGGCGTAAACCCTGTAGGATCATATCGCAGAACATTCACATTACCTGAGAATTGGGACGACAAACAAGTCTTCATCATGTTCGGAGGTATCTATAGTGCGGCATATGTTTGGGTAAACGGCAAATACGTCGGATACACACAAGGAGCAAACAACGACCATGAGTTTGATATAACATCAAAACTAAAAGCAGGAGAAAATACTTTGTCGGTACAAGTATTCCGTTGGAGCGATGGAAGTTACTTGGAGTGTCAAGACATGTTCCGTATGAGTGGAATTTTCCGTGACGTATATCTGTTTGCCACACCTAAAACATACGTACGTGATCACTATATCACATCGCAACTAAGTGCATCAAGCAACTACACATCAGGAACATTCAAACTTGAGGCATGGGTAAACAACCGTGCAGAATCGGCACAAACCGTATCGGCACAAGTAGAGTTGTTGAGCCCTTCAGGCGAAACAGTATATACATCAGCTGCGCAAAATGTAACAAACTTGGCAAGTGGAAGCGAGCAAAAACTAACATTCACAGCAAGTTTGTCAAACCTATTACCATGGACAGCAGAAACACCAAACCTATACACAGCAATAGTAACACTAAAAGATAATAGCGGTAATGTAACAGAGGTATTCTCAACAAAATACGGATTCCGTCATATTGAGATGAAAAACATGCTTGTTTACATAAACGGAGAGCGTGTAGCATTCAAAGGAGCAAACCGTCACGACACACATCCACGTTACGGACGTGCTGTAACAACAGAGAGCATGTTGCAAGACGTTGTAATGTTTAAACAAAACAACTTAAATACAATCCGTACAAGTCACTATCCAAATGCAGCAAAAATGTATGCAATGTTCGACTACTATGGACTATATACAATGGACGAGGCAGATCTTGAGTGTCACGCAAACACAAGCATCAGTAGTTGGTCATCATGGGCACCTGCTTTTGCCGACCGTACACGACGCATGACACTTCGTGACCGTAACCACCCGGCTGTAATCTTCTGGTCGTTAGGTAACGAAAGTGGTGATGGCTCAAACTTTACCGATGCATACAATGCAGTAAGAGAGTTAGATGATCGCTTAATCCACAACGAAGGACAAGGAAGTTGGAATCATACAGATATGACATCAAACATGTACCCTACATTATCAATCCTACAAAACAACGATGCGGCAAACGATTCACGTCCACACTTCGTGTGCGAGTATGCACACGCAATGGGTAATGCAATCGGAAACCTAAAAGAGTATTGGGATATTATGGAGGATAGCCGTCGTATCATTGGAGGTTGTATCTGGGACTGGGTTGACCAAGCAATCTATAACCCCGAAGATTTAGTTGCAGGGGTAGAGAATCCTCGTTTATTTACAGGATACGACTTCCCCGGACCTCACCAAGGAAACTTCTGTTCAAATGGTATTTTGACATCTTCTCGTGAGGAGAGTCCAAAACTACAAGAGGTTAAAAAAGTATACCAATACATCAAAATTAAATCGTTCGACCCCTCAACTAAAACTGTAACCATTCAAAACAAATACGACTTCATTAACTTGAATCAATTTGATATTGTATGGGAGGTAATGCAAGATGGTAAAGTTGTTGAAACAGGAACAACCAATATCTCATTGGCGCCCAATGCAACACAAACTCTACAAATACCATACACAACCTCAACAACAGCAGCATCAGAGTACTTGTTGAATGTGAAATTCGCACTTAAAGAAGCAACACGTTGGTCAGAAGCAGGTAGAGTAATGGCACAAGAGCAATTCTCAATAACCCCTAAATTGACATTGCCGGAGGTTGATACCGATAGCGAATCTTCAACACTATCAGTAAAAGAGGAGAATGGCGAGATTGTTGTAACAGGAGAGAAAATATCAGCATCGTTCAGCACAATGACATCAATGCTTAAAACTCTAAACCTAATGGGTCGTGATGTAATCTACGACAACAAAGGATTTGAGTTCAGTTTCTTCCGTTATATCGAGAATGATAAAAACAGCACAACATCGGTTTACTATTCAAATCCATCAATAAGTTATACAAAATCAAACGATGGAAAAACAGTAACCGTAACAGCAACACGCACAGTAACCAGTCGATGTGATTACACATTAAAATATACCTTCTATGCAAACGGAATAATGGATGTGGACGTAACATTGGCTGCAAAAACGTCAGACTTACGTCGTTTGGGAATAACATGTTCATTAGTTCCGGGATTAGAAAATGTTGAGTACTATGCACGCGGACCATGGGAGAACTATTGCGACCGCAAAACAGGATCATATCTTGGAATATACAAAAACACAGTAACAGGATTCGAAGAAAAGTATGTAAAACCACAATCAATGGGTAACCGTGAAGATGTTCGTTGGTTGACACTATCTGACGAGTCAGGCAACGGAATAAAGATAACAACCGAAGGACAAGTAAACTTTACAGCACTTCACAACACCGACCAAGAGTATGTTCCGCTAAATCACTGGTGGGAGATAGAGAATGTTCGTCGTGATGAGATAATCCTATCACTTGACTACATGCAACGTGGAGTCGGAAACGGAAGTTGTAACAATGTACAAACAATAGGCGATTACTGCATACCTTATGCAACACAAAACTTTAAGTTGCGTTTCGAAAACTATGGAGGTAAACCCGATGCAGGAGGATATTGTTACCCGGAAGTTGAAAAATCAGAGGACTCTTACATCACTAAATTTGAGGTAAGCGGAGCAAAATCAGGAAATATCAACTATGTAACAACATCAGCTCCAACAAATGCATATCGCAACTATTCAACAGTAGTAAAACACACCTATAACAAATGGTTGAAATTGGCAGTTGAAGGAACAGAGGCAATGAAAGATAACTACATTGCAATCTTCATGGATAAAAACCAAGATATGGAGTTTACCTCTGACGAGATGTTGTTATACAGCAAAGATGCAAGTTCATACGAAGCTTATATTTACACAACTGATTACGAACTTGATACATACCGTGTTCGTGTAGTAACAGATAAATATGTAGCAGGAGTATCACCAATAGAACATATCTGCTCAGGAATAGTAAACGGAGAGGTGCATGACTTCAAACTAAAACTTGAAGATGAAGTTGTTGTGGAAGATGATCCTAAATATTGCACACCATCAGGCTCAATGCACGGAGAAGGTAAGGCTTATGTTAAAAACATAACAACAACAGGAGCTGACAAAAATATCTCATACAGCAAAACTTCAACACCAAACGGAGTATATCAAATATTGTCAGACACAATTGTAGTTAAACCGGGTCAAACATTCACAATCAACTTTGTTGCAAACGATTTGGGTAGCAGAGGTTCTGTAAAACAAGACTTGCGTTACAACGTAGCAGCTCTTTATGCCGACTTTAAAGCAACAGGTTCGTTGAGTCAATTACAACAATTCGGATATTTGAGTTCAGCATCAGGCTTTGGTGGAAACGTTGTAGCTAACTACGACCATGTAATGAATATCTCAGCACAAATAACAGTACCCGAAGATGCACCATCAGCAACAACAATTATGCGAATGGGATACTCAAATGCGTGGGGATCATATCCTGTAGCATGTGGCTCAGTAACAGAGGGAATGATATATGATATACCTGTAAAAGTAGTAGCACAAGAGACAGGAGTTGAAGAAGAAGAGGCAGAAGAGGTTGAGGTATCAATCTATCCTAACCCTGCAAACGACTATGTTGTATGCGAGGGAGTACCTGCAGGAAGCACATTGAGCATAATAACAATGAGTGGAGCAGAGGTGATGAATGCAAAAATATATGAAGCACAAGAGATAATCAACATTGCTGACTTAGCAAACGGATTGTACATTGTACGCATATATGGTTCAGAAGGCAGCATCTACACAGGTAAATTGGTGGTAAGATAAAAAACTATAAATCAAATAATAGAAGAGAGCGAAGATGATGCATCTTCGCTCTCTTTGTGTTA
>JAZONU010000098.1:0-2566 GCA_045654605.1 Candidatus Caccoplasma sp.
TATCAGTGAGGGCTAAATGGGAACAAGTTAGTCATTTTAAAGATGATTCTTCATGGGTATATATATCAGAACTTGATACTCTTACATTGAAGAATGATATTTCTCCATTACTGACAAAGAACACATTGGATGAAAATGCCAAGAAATTTGATGTGCTTGTATTGGCAATAGAATTGGCTATGCTTGATGATGATATGAATGCTAATAAATCTATCCAAAATGTTCAATTCGTAGCGGAGAAATTACAACAGAAGGCTTCTATCCCTCAAATTCAGGCTAAAATGGGAACTATCAAAGAGGTTCTTAATTCTGTATATTGGGAGAATGTTTCTCTGTCATGGTTAGAGAAGGTTCGTGAGGATTTAAGAGACTTGACTAAGTTTCTGATAGGAGATAAAAAGAGATGGTTTGTTGTAGATATTGAAGATGTTGTCTCTTTTGGTGGTGAGAGTACTGGTATAACCATGAGAGTATCATACAAACAAAAGGTGATGGATTTTCTATCTCAAAACCGACATCTGCCTGTATTGGATAAGATATATGGAATGGAGCAACTTACTGCTGATGATATAAAAGAACTTGAAAGAATCCTTTGGAGTGAACTTGGTAATAAGGAGGATTATGACAAATATACAGCAGGAATGCCCTGTGGAGCGAATGTCGCAATGTTTATACGTTCTATTATTGGTGTAGATAGGAAAGAGGCTGTTGCGAAATTTGCTACATTTATATCAGGTTTTCAATTGAACTATGAGCAGGAAGAGTTCTTGATGACTATTATATCGTACGTATGCGAGAATGGAGATATTACTAAAGATATAGTAGTTAATGAAGCTCCATTTGATGAGAAACTATCAGTATTCAGTACATATATGCTCCCACTGGCTAAGTACATAGATAATATCCACAATGTAATTAATCCATATTCGGTAGCATAGTATGAAATTATTAAACCAATAAAATACAATGACAGAAAAAACAATAAATAAAACATCGTTGCTTTTTGTGTGCTTGGGGAATATTTGTCGTTCTCCTGCGGCAGATGCCATAATGCACAAGGTGGTTAAGGATGCAGGAGATGAGGATTTGTTCCATATCGATTCGGCAGGAACATACGGTGGTCATGCCGGTTCGTTGCCCGACCCTCGTATGAGAGCACACGGTGCAAGGAGAGGATATGTTTTCGACCATCTATCGCGCAGAATAAAAACAGATGATTTTGAGAAGTTCGACTATATCTTTGCAATGGACGACTCTAATTATGACGATCTTCGTCGTTTAGCACCCACTATTGAAGCTCGAGATAAGGTTTTGCGTATAGCAGATTTCTTTGAACACTACGAAGCTGATTGTGTTTTTGACCCCTATTATGGTGGTGCTGATGGTTTTGAGAATGTGCTTAATCTTTTGGAGGATGCTTGTGATGTTATCTATAAAAAGATAAAAGCTGGAGAAATACTTTGAGTCGCAAAATAAAAAACACTATCTTTGTAGGGGAAACATTGCAAAGTGTAACAAAGCAAAACTGTTGAATGAAGAATATATATATACTATTAATATTAATTTTTCCTCTTTCTTTATTGGCTCAAGAGGGCGTGTTGAATTATACAATTCCTAACTTTGAAGAGATAGAGCAAGATGTTAATGATCCCTCTTCGCACTATTACTATCCAAAGCTATTTTCGCGATTTTGTGAAGGAGATACAACTATGACGCCTACCGAGTTGGAAAGACTCTATTATGGGTTCTCTTTTCAAGAAGATTATGAGCCTTATCGCGATGTAAAATATAACAGAGAGAAGGCAACAGGTCTTTACAGTAAAGAGGAGCATACGCCAAATGAGTTGGATAAAATAATAAACAACGCAACTCGAATTCTCTCTGATTATCCGTTTGAGCTTCGTCAAATGAAACTTCTGTCATATGCATATTCAAAAAAAGGAGATGAGGATAGAGCATATATTTGGGAATTTAAATTGCGACAAATATTAAGTGTTATAATCTCTTCGGGAGATGGAGTGTCGCCCGAGACAGCTTGGCATGTAATATCCTCTATACACCCATACGATGTGATATATTGTTTCGGACTTACACCGCATGATTACACTTTTGTGGAGCCAATGTATGATTTTATAGAGATAGAAAATGCTCCGGTTGAAGGCTACTATTTTAATGTAAGTAGAATAATAAAAGAGCATTACCGAAAACAATAAAAAAGATAAAACCAATCTTTTTTTGCCAATAAATATGAATATTCTAATAAAATTTATAATTTTGGGCTGAAATTGGCTTGATATGTATTTTTAGTAAATACAAGCTATTAAATAAAGAAACTAAAATAAAAATGGATATATCAGAATTAAGTGAACAGGAGATAGTTCGACGCAATTCGCTCGAGCAAATTAAAGCAATGGGTATAGAACCCTATCCTGCAGCGGAATATAAAGTAGATGGATATGCAACAGAGATAAAAGAGAACTTCTCTGACGATGCTCCAGTGCGACAAGTATCAGTAGCTGGTCGTATTATGAGTCGTCGTATCATGGGTAAAGCCTCGTTCATGGAG
>JAZONU010000099.1:0-1770 GCA_045654605.1 Candidatus Caccoplasma sp.
TCTCCAATTATAATTTTACTCATAATCAGTATTTGGTTCTCTGGTAAATGGCTTAAATATACGAACAACATCTATTTGGGTATAATCTCTGCTATTATTTCTATTATATGTGTAAGTGATTTAGCGTTATACTCATATTGGGGATTTAGAATAGATTCTACCCCTATATTTTATTTGGGCAATCCATCTGACGCTTTTGCAAGTGCTAAAACTTGGGAGTTGATAGTTTTTCCGCTGATAATGGTGGGAATATTCTTTGCCATATTCTTACCTCTAAAAATATTTTCCAAAAATATTGAGAAATGGAATAAGTGCGATAAAAAGGCTATAACAGCTGTAATCCTTGTTCTATTGGGAGGTTTTACATTTATTGGTATAAGAGGTGGAATTGGCACCTCTACAATGAACATTGGAAGAGCTTATTATTCAAGTGAAGTTAAATATAATCATGCTGCTGTAAATCCTGTTTTCAGTTTAATATATTCGTTGACGAATGAAAATGATTTTGCTAACTATGCTCGATTTATGGATGATAAAGAGGCTAATGATATTTTTAATAAACTATTCCCTGATAAGATATATATTCCTACAGACGAAGAGTGTTGGTTAAAGGAGAGAAAGCCTAATGTTTTAGTTATAATTTTAGAGAGTTTTTCAAAGGGTGCATTAATAAATAATGGAACAGAAATTACTCCAAATCTTGTTAAATTATCACATGAAGGTATTTCATTTAATAATCTATATGCCTGTAGTTTTAGAACAGACAGAGGAGTTTTCTCAATAGTTGATGGATTCCCCGCATTACCTACAACATCTGTTCTTAAATATCCTGACAAAACTATCACATTTCCATCATTGATAAAGGCATTAAAAAACAACGGTTACCATACATCGTTTTTGTATGGAGGAGATGCCGATTTCGCTAATATAAAAATGCTATTCACAACAAGTGGTACTGATGAAATTATTAGCGACAAAGAACTAAATGTAAGCAGATTGGAATCAAAATGGGGAGCAAATGACCATGAGACTTTTGAGTATCTTAAGAATGATATTTTAAGATATAATAAGACGAAACCTTTCTTTAAGGTATTCTTAACATTAAGCAGTCATGAGCCTTTTAATGTTCCTTTTAATAAATTCGAAGACAAATATCTTAACTCAGTGGCTTACACTGATAACTGTTTAGGAAATTTTATTAATGAAATTAAGAATAGCCCTATTTGGGAGAATACATTGATTGTTCTCATCCCTGACCATGGAGTAAATTATCTGTTAGGATATAATGATAGAGGGAAAGAGAGCCACTTTATACCTATGGTTTGGTGCGGAGGAGCCATAAAAGAGCACAGAGATATTGATAATTATGCCTCTCAATCAGATTTGGCATCAACTCTGTTGTCTCAATTAAATATAGATTATAGCGACTTCAAATATAGCCGAAATATAGCAGATACCACTATTGCAAATTTTGCTTACTGGACTTTCCCCAACGGCTTTGCAATGGCAAATGATAGCAACTATGTTGTTTTTGATTATGATGCAAACATGGCAACTACTCTTGAAGGTGATGAAAACGAACAACTTTTACAACAGGGCAAAGCCATATTGCAAAAGTTGTATGATAGGATTAAGTAAGGTTATTATAATAATTATTATCAAATTGTTTGATTATTATTACTACAAGTATGCGGTAGAATAATTTTAAATAAAAACGTTTCTTCCTTCAATAACAGTGGAGTTTATCCGCTATTACAAAGTACAATTTTT
>JAZONU010000100.1:0-1616 GCA_045654605.1 Candidatus Caccoplasma sp.
CAACAAATAAACGAAAAGGAATAATTTGATTTAACATTGGAATTAAAAAAACTCCAATATTAAAGCAATACAGCATGATTAAGAAGAATAGGAATATAATAAAGCAAATACTAACATTTGTCCTAATAATACTAAGCATCTGCTCGTGTAAAAAAAATGAGGAGGTTGTAAATATATCATATCGCGATTGGACCGAAATAAAAGCTGAGGGCGTATTACGAGTCATAACAATGCCAAACACAACCTCATATTTTATATATCGCGGAGAGGAGATGGGGTACGAATACGAACTAATAAAACAGTTTGCCGAGAATCACAATCTCTCTTTAGAAATCATCTCAGCCAATTCTTATGAGAACATTGTAGAGTTGCTTCGCCAAAATAAAGGCGACATAGTAGCATACGATATGCCTGTAAGTTTAAAAGAAAAGGCGTTATTTATAAATTGCGGACCAGAAATGGTAACAAAACAGGTATTGGTTCAGAGAGACGACACAACACTAATAAAAAATGTAAAAGATATAGTTGGCAAAACCATATATGTTGAAAAAGGCACTCGTTACGAAACTCGAGCAAATAATATGAGTAAAGAGTTGGGCGGAGGAATAAAACTCCTCTATACAACTGGAGATACAGCCACAACCGATGGCTTTATAGATGCAGTGTCGAGGGGCGAAATAGATTATACCATAACCGATAATATAAATGCAGCATTAAACAAAACATACTATCAAAATCTAAATATAAGTTTAGAGATAGGATTTTCACAGAAGAGTGCATGGCTTGTCAATAAAGAGAGTAGAGTATTGGCAGATAGCATAAATTCGTGGGTTGAACAAAACAATAAAAGCCAGAAATATCTTTCCACAATACAAAAATACTTTCGAATGAGTAAGTGGGGAAGCGAACATGTATCTCCAAAAGATATGGCAATTTCGCTAAAAAATGGAATCATATCCCCATACGACCATATATTCAAACAATATGCCGACAGCATAGGTTGGGATTGGCGATTATTAGCATCAATGTCCTATAATGAATCACAGTTCGATTCCACTCTCGTATCGTGGGCAGGAGCAAGAGGAATAATGCAATTAATGCCATCTACCGCAAGATATTTTAGTGATAAGGGATGTGATATTTTAAGCAACAGAGAGAATGTGGCGGCAGCAACCCGATATATAGCATCTTTGAACAAAAGTTTAAAGAAAAAAGTTGAAGATGAAGAAGAGAGAATAAAATTCATATTGGCATCATATAACTCAGGATTAGGACACGTTTTTGATGCCATAGCACTTGCTCAAAAATATGGAATGAATTCTCAAGTTTGGTTTGGGAATACAGCAGATGCACTAATGTTAAAGAACATTCCAGAGTATTATAACGATTCTATTTGTAAATGTGGATACTTTAAAGGCAAAGAGACAATAGCCTATGTTGAGAAGGTGATAGAGCTATATGAATTTTACAAACAAAATATGCCTGAGGAATAGCAAGTTAAAATAGGTATTACTTTTATAATATATTTTTTTCAAAAAAAAAGTGAAAATATGTTGTATTTATAAATTAAATTCTTTAGTTTTGAAATCGATAAACAGAAAAAGAATTTTACAATT
>JAZONU010000101.1:0-3829 GCA_045654605.1 Candidatus Caccoplasma sp.
AACACCGTGGGGATCATCCTCCATTCCGAATGAGACCTTTATTCTTGATTGTTGGTGAGCTTCCAGAACATTATTGAATATATAGTTTACCGAGAATAAAAATAGTATCGATACAATAGCCACAGCTATTGGTTGAAGTAACTTTATTGAGTTTGTTTTAAGAGATAATAGTAATGAGTATGCCGAGATTATAGCTATAGCCACATACATTACATGAACCCAATTTACAGTTAAGAATATATTTAAGATTCCAGCAATGGTAGCAATCGACAAGCATAGGATTAACATGATTTTAAAAGCACCACGTTTTTTATATTTGCTTGCAACCATGGTAACCAATACCACAAGAATAAGCATCAATACAAGTAACTCTCCAACACATGTAGCACCCCAAAATGTTTGGGCATATTTAAGAGCAAGAATAAAATATGTGATAGAACCAATACCTATTAGAAGTATTAACCCCGACATCCCTTCTCTAAATAAAACAAGCATAAACGCAAGATAGACAAGTGCACTACCGGTTTCTCTTTGAAGAATAATTATCAATAATGGAATAACTATTATTAGAACAGCCTTTATAAAATTGCTAATACGTTTAAGACTGAAGTTATATGAACTCATAAATCGAGCCAAGCATATTGATACGGCAAACTTCGAGAATTCTGCTGGTTGTATGCTTACAGATCCCATTACAATCCATGAGTGTGAGCCCTTTACATCAGGGGCTATAACTATTGTAGCTAAAAGAATAAATAGAGTTACGCCATATATAGGATATGCATACGCTTCTAATAGTCGCGTATCAAACATAATTATTATAAAGGCAATTATTGAGGCACAACCAATCCATAGCATCTGTTTGCCGGCACGACCATCAAAGCTAAAAAGAGAACTCTCTTCAAAATTATAACTTGCAGCATAGATAGTAACCCAACCCCAAAGAATAAGGGCCAGATATAATACCACAGTAGGTTTATCTATCATGCTGAATATGTTAGTGCTTTTTGACTTCACTATAAATAATTGTATTAGATTTAGCCATTTTCTCTTCTAAAGGTATGCGGTCTGTTGAAATAGAGTCATTTAAAAATTTCTCTATCATTAAACTACCGATAGGTACTGCATACGATGCACCAAAACCGGCATTTTCAACATAAACTGCAATAGCAATTTTAGGATTGTTTTTAGGGGCAAATCCCATAAATGCTGAGTGGTCGCGACCATGAGGATTTTGAGCAGTACCTGTCTTTCCGCAAAGATCTACTCCGGGAATTTCACCAATGCGACATGTACCATCAGTTACAGCCATACGCATACCATCTATTATGCTTTCATAGTGTTTACTATCTACCATAGTAAAATGTTTCTGTGTGTAGGCTGTGTCAATTTTAGAATTTTGTATCTGCTTTACAACGTGTGGGGTATAGTAGTAGCCTCGGTTAGCGATGGTTGCAGATAGGTTAGCAATTTGCAAAGGAGTTGCCAACACCTCTCCCTGTCCGATAGCTACTGATATTATAGTTAAAGCTCTCCAACGCCCCTTTTTGTAATATTTATCATAATATTCGCTATTGGGGATAAATCCGCGTTTTTCTCCGGGAAGGTCAATACCTAATGGGTAGCCATATCCCATTGATACTATATAATCTTTCCAAAGAGTAAATGCTTCATCAGTACGATTATATTTACTTCTGTTGTCGAGCATCGATTTTAATCCATGACAAAAATAGGCATTACACGAAGTTGCCATTGCGTATTTCATTGATATTGGCGATGAGTGGGGGTGGCATCCAACCCTAAGACCTCCTGAGATAAAACCTTGATGGCAGGGGTATTGTGTATTTGAATTAACAATTCCCTCTTGCATAAAAATTAAAGATTGTGTAGGCTTAAATGTTGATCCGGGAGGATATGATGCCATTATAGCTCTATCGTATAATGGTTTGTATTTGTTATTTGAAAGCTCTTTATAATTTTTACCTCTATCTCTACCCACCAGAGATGATGGTTTATAAGTTGGAGCAGAGACCATGGCCAATATCTCTCCAGTAGATGGTTCAATAGCAACTATAGCTCCAATCTTATTTTGCATAAGATATTCTCCGTAAGCTTGCAGTTCAGCATCTATTGAAAGTGTTAAATTTTTACCCGAAACTGGAGGTATATCATAATTCCCATCTTCATACTTACCAATAATCCTACCCTTTGAGTCTCGTAAGAGAATCTCAGAGCCTTTCTCTCCTCGCAAATACTTTTCATAAGATTTTTCAATACCTAAATCGCCTGTATAGTCTCCTGCGGTATAGTATGAATCATTTTCTATATCAGATGCAGACACCTCTCGAATATTACCTAATAGAGATCCGGCAATATCGTATTTATATTCTCGAATTACTCTGTTTTGAATATATATACCCGAGAATTTATATAAATTCTCTTGCAATCTACCATACTCTTCAGCCGACATCTGAGGAATTAAAAGTTGTGGCGTATATGACGAGTAGTTGGGGTTGTACTTCCTGTCTTTCATTCTTTCCACACGCATATCAAAATCCTCTTTTGTGATGTTGATAGCTTGACAGAATGCTAAAGTATCAAACTCTTGAACCTCTTTAGGTATCATCATTACGTCATAAGCCAACTGATTATATACAATCAATCGACCCTCTCTATCGTATATTAGTCCTCGCGAAGGATACTGAGTTTTTTTTAGGAAAGCATTACCTTCTGCATACTGTTTATAGTCGGTATTTACTATTTGCAGGGCAAAAAGTCTTACTATATATATCAAGGCAATAGCTATTACAAAACCGCCTATTATATATTTTCTCTTTTCAAGATCGTAATCCTTTCTCATCTTTTTTCTCTCAGAATATATTCTGTGGCCATAGCCATTATGAATGTAAATAGAGTACTCGATGCTATTTTAAGCAGAAGCATTAAAGGATTATATAGAGAGAAGGATTGAATTAAAAAAACAGCTATTGAGAAGGTTATAGATGTTATGAAAACATAAACCATAAAAGGAGCCAATCCTAAAGATCTTATAGATGGCGACATTGTTCCGTAGTCATCTTCATGCTGTAAAACTAATGCTATATAAGGTCTTCTCATATATGAAGTTATAACCGATGCAAGAGTATATACCCCTGGTGTTGAAAAGAATATATCAACAATTAGTCCAACAAAGAATCCAACAGTCATCACTTTGTTTGGAGACATAGAAATTGGTAACTTCATTATGAGGTATAGGAATAGAAAGGGGGTAGCGATATTCCATAAGGCAATATTGCTGAATATGGTAACTTGTAAAAGTATTAATACAATTCCAAGAATAATATAATATGCTACCGAGAATCTTTTCATTTTGCTTTCAATTGTTCAATCTCTTCTCTGTCAGGATTATCAATTACACATACATCTCCTAATCTAAAATAGTCTGTAGATAATTTAATTTTTAGAGTATAAAAATTATTATTTTTTTGAGGAGATAACTCTTCAACAGTACCTACCATGATACCTTCAGGGAATACAGAAGAGTATCCGCTTGTAACAATTGTATCACCTTTATTAAACTCAACATGGCGTGGTAACTCTTCAAGCTTTGCATATTCAGGAGATTCTCCATCCCAAGTCAAAGAACCAAAATAGCCACTATTTTTAAGTTTGCAACTTAATTTTAATTTGGGGTTTAATATTGATATAACCAAAGAGTAATTATCTGAAACGTTATTAACAATACCAACTACACCCGAACGGTTAATAACACCCATACCCTCCTTTACTCCATCGTTAGAACCTCTATCAAGTCGGAGGCCAAGCGGTC
>JAZONU010000102.1:0-8102 GCA_045654605.1 Candidatus Caccoplasma sp.
TACATCTCAATGGACATGGAAAACTTTGGCGGAATACAAACAAACATATCGTAAATATCACGACTTTGAGGTTATGTTGGGAGCTGAGTTAAGAAGAATAGAGGCAGAGACAAATTATAACATTGCGTATGGATATGATCCAAGAACATTAACAATTCAGCCGGTAATTTTCCCAACTCAAGATTTAGCAGAGTCAAATCCCTTATCATCTGAAACATTTACAGAGAATGCATACGCATCATTCTTTGCAACAACATCATATACATTCAAAGATAGATATACCTTTGGCGGAAGTATTCGTTTTGATGGATCAGATGTATTTGGTGTGGCAAAAGAGTATCGCTTCTTACCATTGTATTCAGTCAGCGGATTGTGGCGTATGAAAGAGGAGTATTGGTTAAAAGCAGTAAAACAAATTGATGATTTAAGTCTTCGTATATCATACGGATTACAAGGAAATATCGATAAAAACACATCTCCATATTTGGTCGGAAAATATGATAAAATACAAATACTTCCTGGCTTCATAGAAGATGTAATTGAAAGCGAAACAGCCCCAAACCCTGATTTGCGTTGGGAGAAAACACAAAATATTAATGCAGGATTTGATATTGCAATATTGAAAAGAGCAATAGGTCTTACCGTAGATTATTATTATCGTAAAAGTACAGACCTAATTGGTATGAGAATGTTGCCATTAGAGACTGGATTTTCTTCAACAACCATTAACTGGGCAAGTATGAAAAACCAAGGATTTGAGGTAGGTTTGGCTACACGTAATATCTACACACCAACTTTTAGTTGGACTACAAACATCAATATTGGTTATAACCAAAATACAGTATTGCAAGAGACAGTAGCAGAGAACTCAACATATCCATCAAGAGAAGGATATCCTGTTGGAGCAATATTTGCTTATGAAACAGCAGGGTTAGATGAATATGGTTATCCTCTATATAAAACAAAAGATGGACGTGCAGTATCTGCACAAGAGTTCTTTAAGTTAGATAAGAATGGAGCAAGTCAATTAACAGCAGAAGAACAACGCGAATTATACACATATATGGGTTCTGCCGATCCTCTTATTTCAGGAGGTTTCATAAACAATTTTGAATATAAAAATTGGACATTGAATGTAAACTTCACATTCAATTTTGGTGCAAAAGTAAGAGTACAACCATCGTATAATTCACTATATTTTGACAGAGGATTAAATACAAATCAAGATATCTTGAATCGTTGGACTCCTGATAATACAGATACATATTTACCAACTCTAATGACTCAAGATGGAATACACAATTCTGAGATTTTGTTCTACGAAAACTATTCATCATTCAACATGTTAGACACATGGGTTAAGAAGTGTAACTATATGAGATGTCAAAGCATACGTTTGGGATATAGATTTGAAGGTGATTGGATGACAAGATTAGGAGTTCGTTCTGCATCAGTCTCTTTAGAAGGACGTAACTTGTTTGTTATTGCAGGAGATTATACAAATTATTTAGATCCAGAGACTATGGGTAACCCATACGCAACACCATTACCAAAAAGTGTTATATTTAGTTTAAATGTAAATTTCTAAACCACAATAAAGGTAATACAATATGAAATTAAGATATATAACAATAGCATTAGTAGCATTACTTTTCTCAAGTTGTAATGATTTTCTTGATATACGTCCAACCGGAAAAGTAATAGCTGAGACCGGAGAAGAGTATAGGGCATTGTTAACATACGTATATGACAAGGTGCCTGAGGACAGAGGTCTTACTACGCTTCGTAGTGATGAGATGGCAGCAGATGCATCAACTTTGTCTGGATATGATTACGATTCATATTTTGACATATGGAATTGGACAGATTATAATCGTAATCCATCATCTCTATATTTTGGATGGAGAAGATATTACCACACATGCTATATAGCAAACTATGTAATAGAACACCAAAATGAGATAACAAATGCTTCTGATGCAGAAATTAAACAAATGGTAGGAGAGAGTTATATGTTACGAGCATATATGCATTTCCTATTGGTTAATTTGTATGCTCCAGCATATACAAAATGTAATCCTGAAACGACACGAGGAGTGCCTTTGCAACTTAAAGCTGACGTGAATGCTGTTTTACGATGCAGTAGTGTTGCCGATGTCTATAGACAGATATTGGATGATATTGAAACTGCCGATGATTATATGAATGTTCAGAAATGGGAGTTAGGATACAACTATCGTTTTAGTAAAGATGTTGTAAGTGCATTAAGAGCAAGAGTTGCACTTTATATGGGTAATTGGGAGTTAGCATTTGATGAGGCAGAGAAAGTAATTGAGAAATATCCTGAACTTCAAGACTTAACAGCATCTACGTCAATAAAACCAACAAATTACGAGTCGGTTGAATCAATTATGGCATTAGAGCAAGTAATAACAACAAATCTTTCATCATTGGGCTATGTAGATACCAATTTGTTGTCAATGTATCGTTCTGGTGATCAACGTAAGAGTACATATTTCAAAGCAAAAACATTAAAACAATGGGTTTTGCGTAAGGAAAAAGAGGATTTTGACAAAGAGCGTTGTTCATTCCGTGCCGGAGAGTTCTATTTGATAGCTGCAGAGGCGGCTAATGAGATGAACGACAAAGACAATGCTTTGAAGTATATAAAAGCTTTGATGCAAAAACGCTATACAGCAACTAATTACAATAAATACTCTGAAGCATTAGATAACTTAGACCAAGATGCTTTGCGTGTTGAGATTGCTGCCGAACGACAAAGAGAGATGGCATATCAAGGACATCGTTGGTTTGATTTGAGAAGAACGACTCAACCTGAAATAATAAAAGTATATACTTTAGCAGATAAATCAGAACAAACATTTGTTTTAGAGCAAAATGACGAGCGTTATACCTTACGCTTCCCATCAGAAGCTGTAGAGGCTAATCCTGATTTGGAACTTTGGCAATAAGATTAAAGACAAGAGATAAACAAACAATATTATTAATTTAAATTAGTAAGCTTATGAAGAAAATTTTACTTGCATTTGCGGTTGCGTTTATGTCGCTAACTGCAATCAATGCTCAAATTTTGAGCACTACAGAGTGGAGTAAAACTCTTACAACTGTAGCCAATGCTACAGATGCTACAAGTGGCGTTATGGCTATTGATGCTAACGGAAACTTATATGTATCAGGGGCATTAACAACAACAGCAACATTTGGTTCTTATACTTTAGAGCCAATAGGAATTGCATCTTACATTGTAAAATACAATGCAACAGGTGATGTACAATGGGCAACAGCAATTCAAGGAGCAGCAACAATTACTGCTATGGATGCTGATGCTGCAGGAAACTTGTATGTTGCAGGATCATTTACAGACATGATTTATGTTTGTGATGCAGGTGCTGAAACATACCAAGAGTTAACAGGTTCTGCAGACCAAGAGGGAGCATTTGTAGTTAAGTATAATGCAAACGGAGCAGTTGCTTCAGCTCAAGAAATTATGCCAACTACAAATCAAGATGTTTCTTGGAGTTATTATGATTCTCCCTATTTCAGAATCAATAAAATTGTTGCTGCAAATAACAAAGTGTATGTAAGTGCAATCTATGTTGGTGATGTTAATATTTGCTCTTCTCTTTCATTGAAAGGAAAATATAACTTTGTTTGGGGCTTTATGTATGCTGACCAACCATCAGCAGTAGTATTCTCTCTTGATGCAGATGGAATGAACAATTCTGCATTGGTAGCAAATATGAGCTCAAAAGAGGATATAACTACTGATATGCGATACGCTGTAACAACAGTTAACTTTGCAGTTGCTGGTTCTGATGTATATGCTGCATTCCAAGGATATGGAGATTTCGTATGTGAAACTCCAAATAAATCAAAAGAGTTTTCTTTCTTTGTTGATGGAGCAGGAACAAATGAGCATGGAGCAGTAGTTGCAAAAGTAGGGGCTACATCACAATTCTTTGCATACACAAACATTTCATCTGATATTACTTCTGATACATATGATAAAATATCTGCAATGGACGTTGTTGGGGAAAATCTTTATATCGTAGGAACATTCCGTGGATATTGTCCATTTGATAATACTATATCAACAGTAAATAATGGAGAAGAGGTATCAACATCTGACATTTATGTTGCTTCAGTTAAAACTTCTGATTTATCAGCAAATTGGGTAGTAGCAACTCCTGACAAAAATGAAGAGGTAAACCAAGAGTTTGAAAGTGTTGTTGGAGCAATGATATATCCAAATGAGGTTCGCATTATTTCTGATGTTAAAAAAGTATCAGGTAATAGCTTCGTATCATCAAACAACAGTGTTGTTTCATTTAATGGAGAGGTATCTGCTTTAAATGCAGAACAAGTATCTGCAGTTGCATATAAAGCAGGTAAAGCTGCATCAATTTTGAACAATACAACAACTTCTACTCTTAATTATGGAAAAATCAATGTTTCAAAAGAGAGTGATGAGGTAATTGAGGTTATTTATGGCGAAATCTTAAAAACAAATATGTGGAACTCTTCAATCACTGCAGTAGAGCAAGCGGGAGATGCTGAAGTAGTTTCTCCTTCAGCTATCGATGCAGAGGGTAACCTATACGTTTCTGGTACAATGAACAAAGATTTCGAATTTGCAGAAAAGACTCTTTCAAACTTAGGAATTGGAGCTTACATTGCTAAATACGATGTTCAAGGAAACGAAAAATATGCTTTTGCAATATATGGCTCTGTTGATATCTCAGTAATGACAACAGATGCAGAAGGAAATCTTTATGTAGCAGGTTCATTTACTGATGAGGCTTATGTAACAGATATTGAAGGAACAGAAGGAGAATGTGAAATTATTACAGGAGAGACAGGTGATTCTTTCGTTCCTCAACCATCTGCTTTCATTGCAAAATATGATGCTAATGGAAACTTAGTATCAGTTAAAACTTACAATGCATCTCATTCTTATGGATCTATGGCTGAAGAGTTTTGGGGTGATATTCCATACGTAGCAATTGAAAATATCGTTACTGAAGGAGAGCAAGTATATGTTCAATTCATATCAAATGGAGATATGACTATTGAGGATTTGACATTTGAGGCTAAATATTTCATCTATTTCTATACTGCATATATGGATTCTCCATATTCAGCAATTGTTAAGTTTGATGAGAATTTAGAGAATGCATCAAAAGTTGCTGAAGTAGGTTTGGCATACGACGATAACTTTGTTACTTCAAAATATGAAGTTGTTGACTTTACAGTTGATAATGAGGTAGTATATATTGTTGCGATGGGATATGGTGATTTAGCTGTTTCAACTTCAGTAGAAACAAAAGAGGCATCATTTATGGTAGATGATTTTGAAGGTCTTACTGAACATGGAGCATTTGTTGCTAAAGTTGAAAATGGTTCTGTTGAATTTGCTAAATTCCCAAATATTGCTAATGCTGCATGGGCTTCATTCTATACAATTGCAGGAGTTGACGTTTATGCAGGTAAATTGTTTGTCGCAGGAACATTTAATGAAACATTGGCATTTGATAATGAAAAAGTAGCAGTTGGTGCATCTGATGTATTTGTAGTAACTTTAGATGCTACAACACTTGAGAAAGATTGGGTTAAAACAGATGCGAAAGATGAAGGTGCTACAAATACATACTATGAAGATGTTACAGGAATGGCTCTTTACAAAGGAAATGTTTATGTAGTTGGAGCTGTAGTTAATATGAACGAGGAAGTTGTAGCTGAGACTCTAAACTATAATGTTACTGCAAATGGTGATATGGTTAAAGGTTATGTTCGTCCTGCAACAGCAATGGCATACAGCGATGATTATGCTGTCCTTGTAAATGTTGATGGAGAAACTACAAACGTAGCATTCTACTCATTTGAGGAGTTGGTAGGTATTGAAGAGGCAGTTGTATCAGAAACTTCAAATATCAAATCTATCAATGGAGTTTACCTCTTTGCTGAGCCTGTTAACGCTGAGATATATGACGTTCAAGGACGTTGCATTAAAGCAGCAAAAGCAGCAACAGAGATTGCAACTGAAGGTTTGAATAAAGGAGTATATATCCTTAAAGCTGGAAACGAAGTTGTAAAATTTATAAAATAATCCAACTTTAAAATATTAAATGAAATTGGGGTTGCAAACGCAATCCCAATTTTTTTTGTTATAATTTTAAGGATAATTGACGTATATAAACTTAAATGATAGTGCTATTTATATAAATTTTATCTACCTTTGTAAGAGTATATAAACAATAAAAGAAACTATGAAAAATTTATTAACTTCTCTATTTATATTAACAGTATCGGTATTTTCTGCTTCGGCAACCATAACATTAGAAGAGATTGCTTCAAACAAATATAAGGCTACTACAATGCCCCAAATAGTATCTTCTGCTGATGGAAAATATTATGCAATTGCCAATCCAGAGAAAACTATGATTTTTAAATGTGAGTATAGTACAGGAAATGTAATAGATACTCTATTTAATACTTCAACAGCAAGAGATTGCAAATTTAAAACATTTGAGGGGTTTGAAATGAGTCAAGATTTCAGACATATACTTCTTCATACTGAAAAAGAGAAGATATATCGTCTGTCATATAAAGCAAAATACTATACAGTAGAGGTTAAGAGAAATTTGGTAAAACCCTTAACAAAAGAAGATAGAAAGCAACAAATAGCAACACTTTCACCCAACGGCCGTATGGTCGCATTTGTGATGGATGGAAATATCTATCTTAAAAAATTAGATTTTGATTCTCAATCAGAGGTAACTCGTGGTGCTAAACAAGATACTCTCATGTATGGAGTAACATCTTGGGCATACGAGGAGGAGTTCCGTTTTGTAAACTCGTTAACATGGTCATCAGATAGTGAAACATTGGCATTTTTAAGAACTAACGAGGGACATGTAAATAGTACATCAATGGAGATTTACCAACCTGACAAGAGTGCCAAAAACTATAATGCTTATTCTGAGGAATATTCATATAAATATCCTGTGTCAGGAGCAGATTGTTCTGTAACAGAAGTTTATACATATACAGTAGAGTCGAGAGTGGTTAAGAAAATGAATGTCCCTGTAGAAGATGGAGGATATATCCCTCGTATTCTATTCACTCGAGATTCAACATCACTTGCTGTAATGACACTAAATCGCGAGCAAAATATTTTGAATATATATAGTGTAAACCCAAAATCAGGAGTATCAAAGTTATTGGTAAAAGAGAGTAGCAAAACGTGGGTAGATGAAAAGAGCTACAACAATATAATGTTCTTTGATAACTATTTTGTAATGCCATCTATGCGAGATGGAAATAGACATCTATATCAATACTCAACAACTGGAAAACTTCTTCGTCAATTAACATCGGGCAAATGGGATGTTATTTCATTCTTAGGCTCAGATGGTAAAAAGAACTTCTATTATACGGGAAATGCTGAGGGAGCAATATATTGTGGGCTGTATAAGGTCGATACAAGCGGAAAGACAATTATGTTAGGAAAAAATGGCGGTTATGTAACAGCTCAATTTAATCCAACAGCAACACACTATATAGCCTCATATTCTAATATAACTACTCCATATCAAATAACATTAAATGCAGTATCAGGAAAGGCAATAAAAACGCTATTTGATAATAAAGATTTGAATGGTGTTAAGTTTGTAGAAAAAGAGTTTTTTACATTTACAACCGAGAGAGGAACGGAGCTTAACGGTTATGTTATGAAACCTTTTGATTTCAGTGCAGATAAAAAATATCCTGTGATAATGATGCAATATAGCGGACCTGGTTCACAAAGAGTACTCAATCGCTGGGAAAGTTTCGATTGGTTGCATTATATGGTAGGGGAGGGATATTTAGTTATATGCGTTGACTCTCGAGGTACAGGAGGAAGAGGGGAGGAGTTCTCTCACTGTATATATCGACAAATGGGAATAAATGAAAGTCAAGATCAAATATCTGCTGCGAAATATATATCAACGCTACCATATGTTGATAAGGCAAATATAACTCTTTATGGTTGGAGTTTTGGAGGATATAATACGCTTATGGCACTATCAACAAGTAGTGGA
>JAZONU010000103.1:0-14227 GCA_045654605.1 Candidatus Caccoplasma sp.
TCGGGCAACAACTCTTTAATTGCAGCTATGCGGTTTGCATCACTTGGATGTGTACTCATAAACTCGGGCATTGATACCTCTCCTGTACTCATTGCTTCCCAGAATGTTACAGCTACCGAAGGATCATATCCTGCCATGGTCATAAATATCAATCCCAATTTATCTGCCTCATACTCTTGTTTACGTGAGAAGGGTAACATTACTCCATAATTTGCTCCCAATCCAAAAATTGTTTCGCCCCATAATTGAGCTGTTTCTGATTTGCTAGACAGAATTCCTGACAATGTTTGAGAACCCATAGATAATAGCATCTCTTGACTTATCCTCTCGTTTGAGTGCTTTGCTACAGCATGTGCAATCTCATGTCCTATAACAACAGCCAATTCATCTACTGTTTTAGTATATGGCAATAATCCATCATAAACAACTACTTTTCCTCCAGGCATACAGAATGCATTTGCAGTACTATCGTGAGTTAGAACAAACTCCCATTCATATCCTGATATTTGTGAACTCAATCCTGCGCCTGCCAAATAATCTTCAACTGCCTTTTGTATCTTAGTTCCACATTGCTCTACCACTTTTGCACTAATAGTATCAGGTGAAGGTTGTGCTGTTGAGATATATTCATTATAACTCTGTAATCCTAACGATAACACCTCTTGATCGCTAACCAATAGAAACTGTTTTCTGTTTGTTAAGGGCACTGTACTGCATGCTGATAATAAAACAGCTAATAACAGTATTATAAAACTTGTTTTCTTCATCATATTATTTTATTTATTCCAATTTTTATACGGATTTTGTAATAGATTTGAGTTATAATATCTTGCATCAGAGGTTACCTCCTCCCCTATCCATTCAGGAATTTCGTACTCTTCAGTTTCACTCTTCAGCTCAATTTCTGCAATAACCAATCCTTCGTTTTCTCCTAAAAATTCATCTATTTCCCAAAGGTGTCCGTCTGATGACTTATAATTATACCTACGTTTCTCAATCACGGGCTTTTGACACAAATTCTCGATTATCTCCTTGGCTTCGTTTAGTGGAATGGGATACTCATACTCAAGCCTGACTGTTCCATGATTTTCGCCCTTTATTGTTATATAGCCTTTATCATCTTTTACACGAACTCTTACCACCCCCTCTTTTTTTGTTGAAACATACCCTTGTTGGATGTAGTTAACAGAAGAGTTAGCTTTATAATTGCTATTTAAGACTAAATATTTTTTCTCAATCTCTTTTGCCATATCGAAAATTTTACGCGAAGATAATACAGATTTTTTAGATAATTTAAATTTGAATCATACTTTTTTACTTGTTATTATCTCTTACATAAGTTTATTTTTTCTTATATTAACACTCATACATCATTTTTTTGAAAACAAATGCAAAACAGATAAAATATAAGACGTATAGAACAATAAGTTAGCGATATTTTTTGTACCTTTGCGGAAATTTATTTTTAGCATAAACAGAGTGTCAAAATATTCAATATTTTACATCACGATTACCCTGTTTATGCCATTATTTTTGATTAAGAAATTATTTTTATAATGCGTAAATACTTAATAATATCTGCTATTATCTCGGCCACTATATTTTTTGCCTTGCCCTCTTCGGTGCAGGCACAAACAACATACGTTTCGGGAATTGTTACAGATTCTATTACAAATGAGCCTTTACCTTACGTGTCGGTATATTTCAGAGGCACCCAAACAGGACAAATGACTGATGACGCAGGCTACTTCTCAATTAAAACAAATACAAATTCTGAAGAACTAATTGTATCTTCTGTTGGCTACAAAGATTATATCTTCCCTGTTACTCGTGGTGAAAAATATCAGATATCGGTAAAGCTCCAAAGCGAAGATTATGTAATGGAGGAAGTTATTGTTAAACCTAAACGTGAAAAATACAAACGAAGGGGTAATCCTGCTGTAGATTTTGTTAAGAAAGTTATTAATGCCGGAAATAAGAACAGTCTGGAAGAGAAAGATTATTACACCCACGACCAGTATGATCGTTTAACATTGGCTTTCAATGATTTTAACGAGAGCAAAAAAGATAAACCTATCTTCAGAAAATTCAAGTTCTTATTTGATTATGTTGATACTTCGGAGGTTTCAGGGAAACCTATTTTGACTGTATCTATTAAGGAGCGCAACTCTAAAATATACTACAAGAAAGAGGGTAATGTAAAGAAGCAGTATGTTGAAGCTATTAGACGTATGGGTATTGATGATATGCTCAACCAAGAGAGTATGCAACAATTCTATGACGAAATTTTTAAAGAGGTTAATATTTATGATAACCAAATTAATTTAATGCTTACTCGTTTTGTTAGCCCATTATCAAATATTGCTCCCTCATTCTACAAATTCTACTTGTTAGATACGCTTATGATAGATAGCGTAAAATGTGTTGATTTGGGATTTGCCCCGCACAATTCAGAATCAAATGGTTTTGTTGGGCACCTTTATGTTACATTAGACTCTACATACTTTGTTAAAAAAATAGATATGAACGTACCAAAAGATATTAATCTTAACTACGTTCAAAGCATGAAAATCAGACAAGAATTCACTCGTACTGAAGATAGCTTACGTATTAAGAAATTAGACGATGCAATGGTAGAGATGAAGTTGATGCCCGGTATTCAGGGATTGCATGTACGAAGGCTGATTGGTTATGATAATCATAAATTTGAGCCACCTGCAGATAGTTCAATCTTTAAAAGGGAAGGTGCCGTTATTGAAGATGAGTACGCTATGATGCAACCCAATCAATATTGGGAGGATAATCGTATGATTCCTATTAAGAAAAAGGAGAATTCTGTTGATAAAATTCTTGCTCAACTACGCGAAAACAAAGCATTCTATTGGTCTGAAAAAATTCTGACAAGTTTAGTTTCGGGATATGTCCCTACATCTAAAAACAGTAAATTTGATTTAGGTCCATTAAATACAACAATCAGTGGTAACACAGTTGAGGGTGCTCGTTTGAGAATTGGAGGTATGACTACACCCAATTTGCATAAGCGTATATTCCTTGATACTTATGTTGCCTTTGGTACTCGCGACAAAAAATTTAAGTATAAAGCTGATTTCATATACTCTTTTATTGACAAGAAAGAACACTATAAAGAGTTCCCTGTTCATCAACTTCGTTTAACACACAAGTATGATATTAACCAACTTGGTCAACAATATAAATTTACCAATAAGGATAATGTATTCTTGGCTCTTAAACGTATGGAGGATGTTCGTTCTACATATTTAAGAACATCAGAGATAGAGTACACAAGAGAACATAATCATGGTTTATCATACAATGTAGGTTTTGCATTTAAGACCGAAGAGGCAACTAAATGGATGGAATTTGTTGATGGTTATGGAAACTCTTACAGAAAATACAACCAAGCCGATTTTAATATCAAACTTAGGTATGCTCATAAGGAGAAATTCTATCAAACCAAAGGGCAACGATATCCTATAAACAAAACCTCTCCCATTTTCTTAATAAACCATGGTATGGGATGGAAAGGTTTTTTGAATAGCCAATATAACTATCAACGTACCGATATTAATATGCAAAAGGCGTTCTGGTTCTCAACCTACGGACACTTAAACGCAGTTCTTAAGTTCTCAAAGGTATGGACAAAGACTCCATATACTGCATTGATTATACCTGATGCCAACCTTACTTATACAATTCAACCACAATCATTTGCAGTGTTGAACCCTGTTGAGTTTATCTTTGACAACTATGCAGCATGGGATCTTGAATATTATGCTAATGGTATTATTTTTAACCATATACCTTATGTAAAATATCTAAAAATTAGAGAGGTTGTTTCGTTTAAAGGTTTCTTTGGTTACTTATCAGATAAGAATAATCCTGAAAAAGATCCTTCTTTATGGCGATTCCCCGATGTTAACCAAAATGCATATTGGAAACCAAAATTACCTTATATGGAGGTTGGTGTTGGTTTAGATAACATATTAAGTATTTTGCGAATTGAATATGTATTCCGCGTAACTTATCGCGACTTACCAAATATTAAAAAGGGTGGTGTTCGTATTGAATTACACTTCTCGTTCTAATTTATATAATGATTATAGCAAAAGAGAAAAGAGAGAACAATATTGCCGAATACCTGCTTTATATGTGGCAGGTGGAGGATATAATCAGAGCATGTAATTATGACATTGCTCTGATTAATGCTAATATAGTGGAACAGTACAATGTTTCGGCAGAAGAAAAAGCAGAAATAAAAGAATGGTATGAAAATTTAATTGATATGATGCGAAACGAAGGTAAACTTGAGAAAGGACACCTACAGATAAACATCAATATTATAATTAAATTAAATGATCTTCATACTCAACTTTTAGCTTCACAAAAAATGCCTCTTTATACAGCCGCTTTTTACAAAGCATTACCATATATTAATGAGGTTAAAAACAAACAGAAAGAAAATGTTTGTAATGATATTGAAACAGCATTTAATTCGTTGTATGGTCTGTTATTGCTTCGGTTAGCAAAGAGAGAAATTTCTGAAGAGACTGTTGCTGCTACAAAGACAATTTCACAATTTTTATCGCAACTTTCCGAACTTTATAAAAAGGATAAAGCCGGAGAATTAGAACTATAGATAGAGCATGTTTAAGTGTTTAATAACAGGGGGTAATGGTCAACTTGGCAATGAGATTCGTTCGATAGTCAAAGAAGATACTCAAAACTCTTATATTTTTACTGACGTTGCAGAGTTGGATATTACCAATTCTGATGAAGTTTGTAATTTTATAGAGTTTCATAGACCCAATTTTATTATTAATTGTGCTGCCTATACCAACGTTGACAGAGCCGAAGAGGAGACTGAACTTTGCTCAAAAATAAACTCTCTCGCTGTTGAGAATATTGCAAAAGCTGCAAAAAGAGTTGGGGCTAAAATTATACATATCTCAACCGACTATGTTTATGGCAACGATAAAAAAGTTCCTTATTCAGAAAGTGATGCAACAAATCCAAAATCGGTTTATGCATTAACAAAACTTGAAGGAGAGAAGAGATTACTTAATATATTGCCAGAAGATAGTATTGTTATCAGAACATCGTGGTTATACTCTACATTTGGCAAGAACTTTGTAAAAACCATGATTTCATTAGGTAAAGAGCAAAATTGTTTGAATGTTGTTTGCGATCAACAAGGCTCTCCCACGTTTGCCAATGACTTAGCAAAAGCCATTATAGATATTATTAAAAACGAGGTTTTTGTTTCAGGTATATTCAATTACTCAAACGAAGGCGAGTGTTCTTGGTTTGAGTTTGCTTGTGAAATTCACAAACTAGCTAATATTAGCTGTACTATTAAGGGGGTATCTACCAACGAGTACCCTACTAAGGCTAAAAGACCAGCCTATAGTGTTTTGGATAAAAGCAAAATTAAAAACATTTATAATTTAACTATTCCCGAATGGAAAGAGAGTTTAAAAAAGTGCATTACTTTATTAAATAATAATATTAATTAATTTTATGAGTACCCTTACACAAGAGATAGAGAGAAGAAGGACATTTGCTATTATTAGCCACCCTGATGCCGGTAAAACAACTCTTACCGAAAAATTATTGCTATTTGGTGGTGCTATTCATATTGCCGGTGCTGTTAAATCGAATAAGATTAAAAAAACTGCCACTTCAGACTGGATGGAAATAGAGAAACAACGTGGTATTTCGGTTGCAACTTCGGTTATGGGATTTGAATATAATAACCATAAAATTAATATTCTTGACACTCCCGGTCACCAAGACTTTGCTGAGGATACATATCGCACACTAACAGCTGTAGATAGTGTAATTATTGTAGTTGACGTAGCGAAGGGTGTGGAGATGCAGACTCGTAAACTTATGGAGGTTTGCCGTATGCGTAAAACTCCGGTTATCATATTCGTAAACAAATTAGACCGTGAAGGACGCGACCCATTTGAAATTCTCGACGAATTGGAGAGCGAGCTTAAAATCTCTGTACGCCCATTAAGTTGGCCAATCAACATTGGTCAAAGATTTAAAGGTGTATATAACATATATGAGAAAAACCTAAACCTATATACCCCAAGTAAACAGGTTGTTACAGAAAGTGTAGAGTTTACAGATATAAACAATCCTGAACTTGAAAGTTATATTGGAGAGAGTGATGCAGAGCGTCTAAGAAACGACCTTGAACTTATATCTGGTGTATATCCTGACTTTGACAAGGAAGACTATCTTAAAGGAGAACTTGCTCCTGTATTCTTTGGCTCGGCACTTAATAACTTTGGTGTTAAAGAGTTATTGGATTGCTTTATTGATATTGCCCCCTCGCCTCGCCCAATCAACGCAATTGAACGTGAAGTTAAACCTGAAGAGGATGCATTTACAGGATTTGTATTTAAAATCCATGCAAATATGGACCCCAACCACCGCAGTTGTATTGCCTTTGTTAAAGTATGTTCAGGTAAGTTTGTGCGTAATGAAAACTACAAACATATTCGCCATGGAAAGATGATGCGTTTCTCAAGCCCAACAGCCTTTATGGCTCAAAAGAAATCGGTGTTAGACGAGGCATATCCTGGAGATATTGTTGGTTTACCCGATACAGGAAACTTCAAGATTGGAGATACTTTGACCGCCGGAGAGGAGTTACACTTCAAAGGATTACCAAGCTTCTCACCTGAGATGTTCAAATATATTGAGAACAGTGATCCAATGAAGGCAAAACAATTGAATAAAGGCATCGACCAACTTATGGACGAAGGTGTTGCTCAATCATTTGTAAATCAATACAACAACCGCAAAATTATTGGTACAGTAGGACAACTTCAATTTGAGGTTATTCAATATCGCTTGTTGCACGAGTACGGTGCTCAATGTAAATGGGAACCTATCTCTTTGTATAAGGCTTGTTGGATTGAGAGCGAAGACAAAGCTGAATTGGAGAACTTCAAAAAACGTAAATACCAATATATGGCTAAAGATAAGGAGGACCGTGATGTATTCCTTGCCGATTCAGCATACGTATTGCAAATGGCACAAAGCGATTTTCCAAAAATCAAATTCCATTTCACATCGGAGTTTTAACTATGAACTTATAGAACTAAGGTTCCATATACCATAGTTGTAAGATATACAAAGCGAATTGCTCAATGGGTAATTCGCTTTGTTCATTTTTGAACTATAATATCAAATATGTTTAAGGATAAAAAGTTTTTTTAAATAAAAATTATTCATATATTTGCATTAACAGAATTGTTAAACTATTCTGTTAATATAAATATATATTAGAATTTATGGAAAAAGAAATTATTCAAAACAAAGAGTTACAAATACTTCAAGCGGCAGAGAAAGAATTCCTTAAAAAAGGGTATGATGGTGCAAGAACAACATCTATAGCAAAAGAAGCAGGAGTTACACATGCTATGTTGCACTATTATTTCCGTACTAAAGAACAGCTTTTCGAGCAAATTATTGATAAAAAGATGTCGGAAATAACGCCAATGCTAACATATTTGTTTGGCAATAACAAACTCCCATTAACTGAACGCATAAAAGAGGCTGTTTCAGCTCATTTTGATTTTATCATAGACAACCCCGATCTTCCAAAATTTTTAATAAATGAGGTATTACCCAACAAAGAGAGATTTAAGGTTTTTAAATCTAAAATTGATAGTGTATTGCATAGTGTAGAGCAGCTGCAAAAAGAGGTCAATGAAGCAGCATTAAAAGGAGAGGTCGCACAATTTAATATTATAAACCTATTTCAGACAATACTCTCTCTTAATATTTTTTCTTCTATAATGCCTCTTTTTATGGAAAATATGTTCGAAGAAAATAACTTTAACACAAAAGAATTTTTAGCGATACGTAAGGTTGAAAATATTGAAACAATAATGAGAAGAATAAAAAAAATATAAGATTATGAAACGTATATTTCTACTGCTGTTTACAATGCTTTCGGTGCTTGGAGTGCATGCACAATCGCTTGATGAGTGCCGAAGATTAGCCCGTGAACATTACCCTGAAATTAGGCAATATGACCTAATATCTAAAACCGAGCAATACAACATTTCAAATGCTGCTCGTGCCTGGATTCCACAAATAATATTATCGGGACAAGCAACTTATCAATCGGCTACACCTACCTACCCAGAAGTTCTTAACGATATGATTGCATCATACGGAATGGATATGTCGGGTATTCGTAAAGATCAATACAAAGTGGCTATTGATGTTTCTCAAAATATTTGGGACGGTGGCATGTCGAAAGCGAATCGAAAAATAGCAGAAACAGAAGCAATGGAACAACGAAGTCGATTAGATGTTTCGCTGTACGATTTACAATCGAGAGTTGACAATATCTATTTTGGTATTCTTTTACTTGATGAGAGTACAACTCAAACCGAAACTATGATTAATGTTTTGGAAAGCAACCTTAATCGCATACGCGTATTCTATAATAATGGTGTTGCTATGCAGTCTGACGTTGACGCCATCGAAGCTGAATTACTTAGTGCCAAACAAACACTTGGCCAGATTAAAGCTTCACGTGATAGCTATAGAAGAATGTTAGAGATTTTCATTGGCCAACCCCTTAGCAGTGAAAAACTTGAGCGACCTGAAACAAGAGAGGTTTTGAGCAGAAACTCCGCAAGGCCTGAACTTTCGTTACTTGATGCACAAAGCAATAAAATATCTGCTCAACGTAAAGCAATAACAGCTTCTCTTATGCCACAATTCAGTGCGTTTGCACAAGGATACTATGGATATCCGGGTATGGATATGTTCAAAAGTATGGTTACACCAGAATGGACTTTAAATGGTATTGTAGGAGTTCGTATGATGTGGAACATTGGTGCATTCTACACAAAGAAAAATAATTTCAATAAATTAGATATTGCCGAACAACAAATAGCGATACAACGTGACGTATTCCTCTTAAACACTCAAATGCAAACTACTCAAGACGATGGAGAGATTGCAAGAATGCGTAGTGCTTTAGAAGATGATAATCGTATTGTAGAGTTGCGACGTTCGGTGCGTATGGCTGCGGAATCGAAATTAAACAATGGAGTTATTGACGCAACTGACTTACTTCGTAAAATTGCAGATGAGACAACTGCAAATCTAAATCGCAGCACTCACGAAATTGAATTATTACAGGCTATTTACAGATTAAAAACCACATTAAATCAATAAGTTATGAAACGATTATTCTATATTTTACCAGTTTTATGTTTAGTATCATGCAACAAAAATGCTAACTACGATGCTCAAGGTTCGTTTGAAGCTACTGAGGTTATAATTTCTTCGGAGGCGACGGGTAGAATCCTTAATTTTGATATTGAAGAGGGAGAAACTGTTATGGCTGACTCTGTAATTGGAGTTATAGACAGCATTCAACTTCACCTACAACGCAAACAACTAACAGCTCAACTTTCAGCTCTTTTAAGCAGCCGTCCCGATAAAGAGAAACAGGTTGCATCTCTTCGTGAGCAAATTTCGACACAAAAAAGAGAGTTGTTGCGTATTGAAAATATGCTTAAAGATGGAGCTGCAACACAAAAACAATACGATGACATTAAAGCACAAATCAACATTTTTGAAAATCAACTATCAGCTACACTCTCTACGCTTGATAACAACACTGCAAGCATAAACGAAAATGCGGCTGCTCTTGAAGCTCAAATTGCAGCTCTTGATGACAGAATTGCAAAATGTTGTATTATCTCTTCGGTAAATGGTACTGTTTTGTCAAAATATGCCGAGGCCGGCGAGCTTGCTTCAATGGGTAAACCCTTGATGAAAGTTGCCAATCTTGAGAATATATATCTTCGTGCATACTTTACTTCAGACCAATTGTCAAAGGTTAATTTAGGAGATGAGGTTACTGTTTCTGCTGATTTTGGTGGCGATGAACGTTATGATTACCCTGGTAGAGTTGCATGGATTTCATCTGAAAGCGAGTTTACTCCCAAGAACATACAAACCAAAGATTCTCGTGCAAATCTTGTTTATGCAGTTAAGATTGCAGTTAAGAATGATGGTCGCTTAAAAATAGGTTTAGCAGGTGAGGTAAAATTATAATTATGTCAGCTATAAAAGTTGAAAATATATCGAAAAGTTTCGGCGATGTAAAGGCTCTTGACTCTGTATCGTTCGAGGTGAAACGAGGAGAATTGTTTGGTCTTATTGGCCCCGATGGTGCAGGAAAGACTACTCTTTTTCGGATACTTACTACTCTGCTTACTCCTAATAATGGACGTGCTGAAGTTGATGGTTTTGACACAATAAAAGAGTATCGTACCATTCGTGAGCGTGTGGGTTATATGCCGGGGAGATTCTCTCTATATTCTGATTTAACGGTAGAGGAGAATTTGAACTTCTTTGCAGCTTTGTTCGGAGTTAATGTGGAAGATTCATACGACCTTGTCGCCCCTATATACCGACAAATAGAGCCTTTCAAAAAACGTAGAGCCGGTAAACTTTCGGGTGGTATGAAGCAAAAGCTTGCACTTTCGTGTGCTCTTATACACCGTCCGAGCGTTCTGTTTTTAGATGAACCGACAACCGGGGTTGATGCAGTGTCGAGAAACGAATTCTGGGATATGTTGCGCAATCTTAAACAAAAAGGCATAACAATTCTTGTTTCAACGCCATATATGGACGAGGCCTCTCGTTGCGATCGCATAGCATTGTGTAATGATGGTCGAATTTTGGGTATTGATACACCGACCGATATTGTAGCCGGATTTGACTCTCCTTTATATAGAATTAAAGCTGACAATATGTATCAACTACTTCAGGAGGCTCGCAAAGTAAAAGGCGTTGTGAAGTGTTATCCGTTTGGAGATTCGCACCACCTGGTTGCTGACAGTACTTTTGATATTGATGAGTTCAAAAGAGATTTTGCCAATACAAAAGGAATAGAAATTGAAAAAACAAGTCCATCAATTGAGGATATGTTTATAAAACTTATGAAACAATGAGCGACATTATTATATCGGTTAGAGAATTAACAAAGTGCTTCGGTGATTTTACGGCAGTAAATCGCATATCGTTTGACGTTGAACGTGGAGAGATATTTGGTTTTCTTGGGGCAAACGGAGCCGGTAAAACTACAGCTATGCGTATGCTTTGTGGATTAAGCTACCCCACTTCAGGCAGTGGCACAGTTGCCGGATATGACGTTATGTTAGAGGGCGAAGAGATAAAACGACATATTGGATATATGAGTCAGCGTTTTTCGCTATATAGCGACCTTACAGTGTGGGAAAACATAAGGTTATTTGCCGGAATTTATGGCTTATCAAAATCTGAGACAAAAAAACGTGCTACAGAATTGCTTGAAAGACTGAATTTCTCAACAGAGAAGAATACTCTTGTAAGCTCATTACCTCTAGGCTGGAAACAAAAATTAGCGTTTGCTGTTGCAACAATACATAACCCCGAAGTAATATTTTTAGATGAGCCCACCGGTGGTGTTGATCCAATTACACGAAGACAATTTTGGGAAATGATTTATGAGGCTGCTGATAGTGGAACAACTATATTTGTGACAACTCACTATATGGACGAGGCTGAGTATTGCACTCGGGTGTCGATTATGGTTGATGGAGAGGTGAAAGCTCTTGACACTCCAAGCAAACTTAAAGAACAATATGATGCAAAATCTATGGACGAGGTATTCCGTATTTTAGCTCGTGGAGCAAAACGAGGAGAGTAATATTATGATTAGCAATCTTATACCATTTATAAAAAAGGAGTCGTTACACATCTTACGAGATGTGCGAACAATGATGATTGTATTGCTTATTCCTGTAGCCCTGATGATTATTTTTGGCTTTGCCATATCAACAGAGGTGAATAATTTAAATATAGCAATAGTTGCTCCCAATCGTACAGAAGAGATTAAACAAGCAACTGATAAGCTCAACAACAATCCTTACTTTACAATTATAGATTATATAAATAGTGGAGATATAGATAAAACACTTCGCAGTGGCAAGGCCGATGCCGTGGTGGTATTTGATGAGGACTATGACAGATTATTGGTTCAACGTTCAGAGGGCATTGATACTCAACCTGCTATTCAGTTTATTTTTGATGCATCAAACACAAATATAGCTGAGACTGGTGCTATTTATTTGCAAAGTATCATTACAGGAGAGCATACACAGCAGTCGTTGCTCAACCTGCATCTACTTTATAACCCTCAAATGAAATCGGCATACAATTTTGTTCCTGGTATTATGGGACTTATTTTCATTTTGATATGCTCAATGATGACATCTGTTTCGATTGTGCGAGAAAAAGAGTTTGGCACAATGGAGGTTCTTCTTGTTTCGCCGGTGAGCCCTATTAAAATTATATATGCCAAGATGATACCATATTTTATCATATCGTGCATAAACCTGGCCACAATTTTGGTTATTGCCAGATATATGCTCGATGTTCCTATGAGTGGAGGTTTATTTGGTATTATTACGATATCGATTGTTTATCTGATTCTATCATTGGCGTTGGGATTATTCTTTTCGACAATGGCATCATCACAAGCAATTGCCATGCTATTGAGTGCAATGATTTTAATGATGCCAAACATGATGCTATCGGGAATGGTATTCCCAGTTGAAAACCTTCCTTCTGTTTTGAAGCCATTGTCATACATAACTCCTGCTCGATGGTATATTCAAGCAATTAGAAAGATGATGATTATGGGATTGCCTATAACTGCTGTAATAAAAGAGCTGACAATACTTATATCAATGACTGTATTAATTATGGGTGTTTCGCTTAAGAAATTCAACGATAAACTAGAATAGGCCATGCGACAATTATATATACTGATACAAAAGGAATTCATTCAGATATTTCGTAATCCAGTACTACCAAGATTAATTGTTATTTTCCCAATTTTGGTAATGCTTATTATGCCCTGGGTTACAACAATGGATGTTAAAAATGTTGGTATTGCAATAATTGATGAAGATTGCTCAACCCTATCGCACCGTATATCAAGCGATATCAGAGCATCGGAATACTTTACCGTAATAGATGAAGCAACCACTTACAACACAGCCAATAATCTGTTGGAAGATTGCGTTGTGGACATAATCCTTGTTATACCCGAAAATTTTGAAAGTGACATGTTGAGTGTCTCACCAAAGAAATTAGATATTTCGGCAAATGCGGTAAATGCAACAAAAGGATCTCTCGGCAGTCAGTATCTTGTTCAAACCATTGGCTCAACCATATCAAAATACAGAAATGAACAGGGAACAGAACAAGTTTCGGAGCTAATTGTGGTACAGAATCGTTATAACCCAACACTTAACTACCGTTACCTGATGATTCCCGCTCTGATGATTATATTACTAATTATGATATGCGGATTCTTTACAGCAACAAACATAGTTATTGAAAAAGAGACCGGAACCATTGAACAAATAAATGTTACCCCCATTGGAAAGTTTACCTTTGTTCTAGCAAAACTAATTCCATTTTGGTTAATAGGATTGTTTGTAATTTCAATTGCAATGGTTATTGCCTGGTTGGTGTATGGATTGGTTCCAGTAGGTTCGTTAGGCTATATTTACCTCGCATCTATTCTTTTTATTCTTGCGTTTTCAGGATTTGGTGTATTGGTTGCTAATCTTTCGGACAACATTCAACAGACAATGTTTGTAATGTTCTTTTTTATTATGATATCTATGTTGTTGAGTGGATTGCTTACCCCTATAAGTTCAATGCCGAAGTGGGCACAATATTTTACTGTAATACTACCTCCTCGTTACTTTATTGATATTATGCGTGCAGTATATTTAAAAGCCCCAACATTTATGGAGATGTGGCAAAATTATGCTGCTCTTGGAGGCTTTGTAATCATCTTCAACTTTTTAGCTGCCATTACATACAAGAAACAGATGTAATTTAGTCAATTCTAATTACTTCGTAATTACCTTATTTTTCCTCCGTCGCACAGAGCACTGTGCTCCCCACTTTAAGGTACGAATTGACATTTAGTCAATTCTAATTACTTCGTAATTACCTTAAAGTGCCCTCGAAGACTTGTGCTGAGCCAATGGTATATACAGAACCAGCCATTGATATATTGCGTGTTCCTCTATCCATATTCAAATAGAGGTCGGCAATATTTGAATTGTGTTGCAAGCTAAGTGTTGCCACTGCA